>JAKSLL010000099.1 GCA_024401215.1 Bacteroidaceae bacterium | reverse complement strand
GGGTGTAAAATCACATTTTTGGAGTTTCTAACCTTCAACAATTGCGTATTTTTATATATTTTACCCAAAAACATTTAGGTAAATCGTGATTTTAGTGTTGCCAGCGGGTTACATCACAAGCTTGTTTTTGTAGATGTCTTGGATGTTGAGGAACTTGACGTAGCCCTCGGCCCACAGGTCGGGATCCTGGGGGCAGAAGATGTTGGTATCGACGCTTCTCACAACGATGCTGTGGCTGTCGATGCCTTCGGGATTAGTTGCTTTGATTTGCACTAATACGTTGCCCATTGCTGTGCATTCGCCAGGGCCTGCAACCACGATTTTGCCGGTGGCATTGGCGGCAAACTGGTTAAGCATCTCGATGCGAGAACCCTCGCCTATCACATGCAAGCGGCCTATTGAGAACGGTGCCAGGTCTTGAAGGGTATTCATCACCTGACGATAACGCATAGCGAGCGATTCAAAGATACAACGGGTAAACTCCCCCTCGTTCTGCGGCACGGGTTGGTTGGTGTCCTCGCAATATTGCACTATTGCCTGTTGCATTGACGTGGGGTTGTCAAATGCGGGGTCATCAGGATTAATCAAGCTGCGGAACGGTGTCTTCTGGTTTGCCGACTGGACGAGTGTGTTGTAGTCGTTAATACCCCACTCCTGGCAACAGCGCTCAAGCAGCCACATACCGCAAATATTCTTCAGGAAATGCGTCTTGCCGGCAAGCGCACCCTCGTTAGTGAAGTTCCATTCACGACTCTGCTCGCTGATGATGGGCGACTCCACCTCAATGCCCATCAGGCTCCATGTGCCGGAACTGAGGAACGCATAGTTCTGGTTAAACGAAGGAACTGCTGCCGCAGCCGATGCATTGTCATGCCCGGCGACAGCAATCACCTTGACATCGCTCAGGCCAGTGATGCGCTGGATGTGCTTGCTCAGGGTACCTACAACTGTTCCCGGCATCACTATAGGGGCAAACTGACAGGTCTTGATGCCTATAGGGTCAAGCAGCTCTTGTTCAAACTGCTTTGTGCGTGGGTTCAGGAAATTAGATGTCGAAGCTATGGTGTATTCAGTCACCATGTTGCCCGTGAGCAAGTAGTTAAGCGCATCGGGAAGGAAAAGAATCTTGTCGGCATTTTCAAGGGCAGAGCAACCTTCTTCCTTGAGCGAATTGAGCTGGAACAGCGAGTTGAAGTCCAGCACCTGGATACCGGTGAGTTCATACACGCGCTCGGCCGGCACCTTCTTGAAGTAGCGCTCGGGGGCATTCTGGGTATTCTTGCGGTCGCGATAACTGTAGGGGGCACGAAGCAGCTCACCGTCGGCACCAAAGAATGCAAAATCCACACCCCAGGTGTCAATGCCTATCGACTCGATCTCAATACCCTCGGCCGACACGCGCTTAAGGCATCCGATAATCTCGCGATAAAGAGCCATCAAGTCCCAATAGCAATGCTCGCCTATCTCGATAATGTGATTCCTAAAGCGAGCCAATTCGCGCATCTGCAACTTGTCCTCTTTGAGTGTACCAAGCATTGCACGACCACTGGTCGCACCCATATCAAATGCCAAATAATACCGTTCCTCCATAATTTATGATTTCATCAATGTACCAAGCGCACAAAAAAGCACGATACGCTCCAAAAAATATTCAATTTACAAAGGTACAACATTTCTAAAAAAAATAACGATTTTACCAAAAAAACTCACACGATATGCCCAAATAGCAAATTGTCTTATCCCTCAAGACCCATAACAGATTCAAGTCCTTCCCTTATCGTCGCGTAATTTATGTACCATGGTTGACTTTGAATTGATGTGTGATTGCACCTACGGCAAAACCGATTAGTCCACATTTGCTTCACACTCATATGTTATATTTGTCACAATAGTTGTGCGCTGTCTCCCGGCGCATTCATTTTTACTGCACAAAGTTACATCGTCGTTCACCGAGCAAGGACAAAATGCGTTTTACTTAAAAATTTCCAGCCTTATGGGTAGTATTATTTCCGTCAAATCCTTGCACGGACATGCTGTTTATGATATACTTATTCCCGTGCATTTGCCCATCAGCACCAGCTTAACAAAAGCAATCAGCTTTAACAAGGCCATCTTCAGGAGCTCAACAAAACGGTTGTAGAACACTGTCTTAGGGAAACGCCTGCGTATCTCGGTATCGGTGCATATATGGTTGAGGTAATAATGTTTCAGGCACCAAACTCATTCATATTGAGCAGAGCCTTATTATCAATCAGCCTTTGTATTTCTTTTTTACTCATCATAATCATCCTATTGCAAGAAGAATCAATCGCCTTAAGCAACTCGCCAAATGTAAAGAAATTATTTGTATCTTTGCATCCGAAAACATTCATCAAAGAACGAATACATATATCGACTTGGCAAACGATAATAACAACATACAATCATTGATGCAGACTACCAACAGTGGCTGCAGCAACTCAAAGCACGTTACCGTCAGGCTCAGATAAAAGCAGCAAGCCGAGTAAACGAGGAACTTCTTCGCTACTATTGGCAACTTGGTGCGGATATTGATGCACGAGGAGACGAGAATCGCTATGGAGCGGGATTTTATGAAAAACTCTCTCATGATCTCATGGAAATGATGCCAGGGGTAGATGGCTTCACACGCAAGAATCTGCAGAATGCAACTCGCTTCTATCGGTTTTATTCCACATACGCGAATCAGAAACAATTTGTTTCCATATCTCAGGACGAAGGTGATACTCAAAATCGGAAACAGTTTGTTTCCAAATTGGAACAGACACCCGATGAAGCCATCTTTCGCATTCCTTGGGGGCATCACATTGTAATCTTAGGAAAATGTGCAAACAACCAAGAAAAGGCACTTTTTTATGTCCACAAGACCCTTGAGAATCAGTGGTCACGTGCCATGCTCCTCAACATGATGGGAGACAAAGACGGTAATGGCGGCCTTTACGAAGCCCAAGGAAAAGCGCTCACAAATTTTTCTGAAACTCTTCCGAAGCCTGATACCGATTTGGCTCGTGATATATTAAAGGATCCTTATAACTTGCAGTTCCTCCGTCTTTATGAGAACTATCAGGAGCAAGACCTCCAACTCGCACTCGAACAGAATATCGTTCAGTTCCTCCTTGAACTTGGCAACGGCTTTGCGTTTGTAGGTCGTCAGAAGGTCTTCACGGTCGATGGTGATGAGTTTAAGGCCGACCTCCTATTCTACCACCTCAAGCTACGCAGGTATGTAGTAGTCGAACTAAAAGTAGTAAAGTTCCAGCCCGAGTTCATCAGCAAGCTCAACTTCTACTGCTCGTGCGTCAATCATCAGCTCAAGGATCCCCAGGATGGTGACACCATTGGCTTGCTTATCTGCAAAGAGAAGAACGATGTGGTAGCCCGTTGGACACTCGAAGGCAATCAGCAACAGCCGATAGGAATCTCCACCTACCGCATTTCAGACCTTCTGCCAAGCGACCAGCAGATCTCCGACCGCATCCATCAGCTCGAACAAGAACTTGAACGCTTGCGTAAGCTTCAGAAAAGAGCTAAAAAGGATGAATAGTTTGCCTAAGGGTAACCATTGAAGCATTAATATTTTCATCGAACTAACGTTAATTTACAATATGTCAAAAGCTACGATAAAGAAATTACTCAAGTCCATGCCTAAAGATGAAATCATTAGCATGGTTCTGGAAATGTATGATGCTCGTAAGGAAGCGAAGGAGTATCTGGAGTTCTATGCCAACCCTGATGAGGACGGCAAGTTGGAAGAGTACAAGAAAATCATTACGGAGGAATTCTATCCTTCGAAAAGTCGCCAAGAACCCAAGACACGTTTTGCTGTTTGCCGAAAGGCTGTGTCTGACTATAAAAAACTCAAGCCTTCTGCTGATAAGCTGGCAGACTTGATGCTCTGCTATGTTGAGAATGCTTGCCAATTCACTTACGACTTTGGGGATATGTGGGAGCAATACTATACCTCTGTTGAGAATAACTTCAACAAAACAATGGCTTTTCTTGACAAAAACAATCTGCTGGAGCAATTCAAGCCGCGCTTGCAACAGTGTGTTGTATGGGCTTCACCATGTGGATGGGGTTTTGCAGACACCATTGCTGATATTTATTATGATTATTTTCCAGAAGGCTAAATACTTAAAAACTTTTTGTTTGTGCATTTGACAATACGATGCGGCTCCATTAGATATCGATGATTATTGCCCAAACGATTATTGATACAGGATTGTGAGGATGTTGGTGGCAATGGCGGGGTCGTTTAGGGTGATGGCGTTGTCTTCGGGTGAGATGTATGCAAGCGGATTTATGCTTCCATACCACACTGTGGACTTGTCAATTACTGTGCAGCAAAGGGTGTAGCGGGAGCTGACGCGGACTTCTATGCCGTGCATCTTCAAGCTGTCGGTGCAGTCGTTTTGCTCTTGTGTGAAAAGAACAAGGATTATCTCCATTAGACTTAGCGTGCCATGCAGTACGCTCACGCTAAGCACTATCCTGGCAACAAACTCCGAAAGAGCAAAGGCTATTAGTCTCGCGCGTACGTATATATAACAATGAGTGGGAAAATCAGTAATGATGTCTCCCACTCATTTGTCTTGATAAAAAATATAGCAGAAAAAGCCAAATGCTATACCAACTATGAATCTCATTCATCCGTAATCTCCCAACGACCATTACGCTTGCCGTTTACTCTTTGCAGAATACCTTTCTCCTGCAGATTAACGGTAATCGTCTTGACTGTTCTCTCCGATTTGCCTATTTCTGCAGCAATTTCCTTCTGGGTAACAGTAGGATTCTTTTGCACTATACGCAATACTGCCGCTTCTTCTAAAGTGCATTTTTTGCACTTTAGAGGTAGTTCTTCACTTGTAATTGCACTTTGGAGCTCAGATTTTGCACTTTGAACGGCACTTCCTTCTACCTTCCCCCAATCCACATGCATGATTCTGTTTCTCAGATCATGTTCCTCGGCGAGGAACATGCTACGAAAGAAATGCGCCAAATAGACTGTTGTTTCCGAACTTTGCTTCCTCGATGGTAATGTCACCCTCGATATGCTTTCGAGCCGTATCAAGCAGATACTCCGAAGTCTGCAACCCATCCACCCGTTGCAGACCGATAGCCACTTTCCACGCCTCACCACGCTCACGTTGCTGAGGTTCACCTTGGCGGATGTAGTCCTCCAGGCCATGTATCGTATATTTCTGTTCTTCGTTCATTCTTTAAGATTTATTCTTCATCTTCAACTTCCTTAGTAGAATGGAAATAGAACACCAATTCGGTAGACGATATATTGCATTAAGCATATAATTTAGGATACTATTTTTGCTACGAAACAATTATCTGCCCAATAAAATATTGATATGATAATTCATAATGAATCCACATCTTGTTTGCTGCTTATTAATTAAGCGAGTCAATAATACTCACCATACTATTAATTGATTGTTTCAGTTCATCTGCATTATAAGGTGCATTGTAAGTATTTTCTGGATGATGAATAAAATTTCTAATATAGGTTTGAAGCGTTGCAGGTTGTGGTTGTAGTGCAACACCTCCTTTTAGGCGTATCCACATTTTATTTTGAGTTAGTCCTTTAGCGACTAACCATCTCTCAAAATTCCCCTCACGCTCATTTAGATTATCCTCGTCGATAGCTTTCGCTTGCAAATAGCCATATAGTTCGTTATGATATTCGATTCCAGGCATATCATAAACGGTATAATTGATTTCGTTTAGAGATATGTATGGCAAATGCTTTGCATGAGGTATAGCTATCTGCTTTATTTGGTTCCTATTGACAATGACTCTTATCATGTCTTGAGTCAACGCTTTAACAACATCACTACTATGAGTTGTGATGATTATTTGTGAATTGGCTTGCTCAGCAATATTTTTTAAAGAATTAATCAATAGCATTTGGTGGTCTACGTGCTGAGCGGTTTCCGGCTCTTCAATAGCATATATTATACCTGGAGCATTTGCGATTTGTTGCACACGTTCTGCTTCTGCTCTAAAGAAATTCAGCAGGACCATACGCTTAACGCCACTACCTCTTTTGTTTAATGGAATATCGTTCTCGCCGGTTATTGCAACAGACTTAAATACATCAATCCATTTTAATTCCTCAGATTTCGGCATAGATGGATGCAGAGAGGTAGCAAGTTCAGGATTCATTTCATTGATTTTCTGAAGCGTACGGTTTGATACACTTTGAAGTTCGCGAATCACAGTCTCATAAATTGTTTTACATTGATTCTTGATTTCATTAGAAGCAAAAATTTGCTTTACTGCTTCTTTTAGAGGATCTTGAATCTCTTTGTCTTTATCACCATTGCTACGATCTGCTTGAAATAGCGAATAGACAGGCATATATGATTTGAGTTTTTCCCATATGTTCTTTGCGTCCTCCTTGCTAACATCGATTTCTTGTAATTGTAAATTCAATTCTTCTGAATGTTGCTGACGAATAGCTGCCCTCATCTCTGCATTTTTGTTACGATCGCAAGACAATCCCTGAGTAAGTTTTCTCAAATCAGCCTGTTTTTTAAGTAATAAATCTTTGCAGTCTGGATGTGATGGATGATTTGCGTAAATGAAAACCTTTTGTTTCCCTCCATTAGGGTATCTTTTCAATATAGTAAGAGTTTGATTATCATCCAAAAGAAATTCATCGGCCAACGATGTTTCATTGTTATCATCCAACATAACTGATTCTGGCACATTTTTAAAGGAAACGCCAATAACAATATCAACATTATTACCACCTGCAGATTTCTTGGAATTCATGTTAATATCTTCAGAGTCAATTTTTACAATTCCAGCTCCTTCATTGAAGAAAATATCCAGAGCTTCCAATACTGTAGATTTACCCACATCATTTTTGCCGACAAAAGCTGTAAAATCAGAAAAATCTATTGTCTGACGCATTGAGTAACCCCTAAAGTTCTCAATGATAACGGATTTTATAAGCATAGTAATAATCTTTATAACTCTTAACTGACAAGAACTTATTATTCATTTTTTAGGTAGAACTGCTTTGTAGTCATTGTGGACAAGTTAGAACCATTTCCATCGTTGTGTCCGTAAACGTCCTCCAGATTTCTAGCTTCACTTTCTTATAGTCATCGAAAAGCTGACCGATACGCTCAATCTCAAATACCAAGCGGAGGTCGTTCTTGTCCTCATTCTCCTGACCTTCCTTCCGGTAGCCCAGGCGAGCAATCTTGATGTAGTAGAGATCACGGATGCCCTTGCCCGAGAGGTACGGCATGAAGTAGTAGAGTTTGTTAAGGGCAACGGTGGTTGGGAACTTCTTGCCGGTATAGTAAATCTTGGCAGAGCCATCGAGGTACTGTTCCCAATTGTCTTTCTTGACGTTGCAGATGAGGAGATTCTTACTGAGGTCGATAGGCAAATGAAGATGATTACGTTTAGTTCCGTATTCAACTTCAATATCCTCTCGAACCATGCGGTTCTCAACTAAAGGTTCTTCGCCATATTGTTCGAAGAGGTCAAAAAGGTCGAGTTGATGGTATTGAACATGTTGTCTGTGGGAAACAGGTTCATCTGCTATTTTGCGCTCTTCAACCTTGTTTTTATCAAAATTATACAGGGCGAACTCACCGCCACCTTGCCAATTCACTTCTGATGAAACACCTCCATTTTCGCCATTAACGACCATATTCATACGCCTAACCACAAGGTCTGTCATCTGTTCACCAATCTCAATGCCTATGTAGTTGCGCCCTAACTTGTGAGCTGTAGCCATAGTTGTTCCAGAGCCAATGTAACAATCAAGCACGTATTCGCCTTCATTGCTGGCAATCTTAATAATTTGCTTTATCAACTCTTCTGGCTTTGGAGTATCAAAGACATTCTCCATTTCGGGGAAGAGCGAAAGCAAATGCTTCTTGGCGCTATCTGTAGTGCCATAGTTGTCACCAGACCATAAGGTTTCAGGAGTTAATCCAATCTTTGCATTTGCAAGGAATTTCTTGATTCGTGGGGTATTTCTACCCTCTAATCCAAACCAAATATTATGCTCTGCAATCTCTCGCAGCATCTTTTCCTGATTGTAAGCCCAACAACGCCCCTTGGGAGGGTCGAACTCTACACCAGCAGGGGAGATAATTGTATAGAATTGGCTCGCAACGGCATGACCTGCTTGCACACTGGCTGATACTGATTGCCAAGGTCCTCGTGGGTCATTATCTGGATTCTTGTATTTGCTATCAACAAAATCTTCGCCTACAGGAAGAAGATTACGTGATTTTTTAAACGCTTTGATGTTCTTGGCATAAACAAGCACATACTCGTGGTTGCATGAGAATACCGCACGATTTTCGCGTGTTTTTCTCTGTTGCCATACAATAGTGCTGGCAAAATTCTCACGTCCAAAAATCCTATCTGCCTCAACCTTGAGATAAGCCATTTCCTTATCATCTATGGAAATCCAGATGCTTCCATCTTTCTTCAACAACATCTTAAGCCAAGACAAAACGCTGCGCATGTCTTTTAGCCAGGCAGAAGTAGTCGTATTGTCATTGTAGTAATGATAAGAATCTCCATTGTTGTAGGGAGGGTCAATATAAATGCACTTTATTTTTCCTCCGTACACAGACACCAATTCCGGGAGAATTGCTTTGTTGTCACCCTTTATCAGGATGTTTTTGCAATCCTCACCTCCAACAGACATCTGCTTGTCAATGGTGAATTTTATATTGTCTTTTAAATGCATTGATTCTTACGGATTAATTATTTGTGCATACTATCAATAATTCTGCCTCATCTGATGCTTCAAGGAAGTGTTCTGTTGAGTTAAGTTTGTTGTGCTTAAAACTTCCAGCAGAAACAGTTTCGACATTATCAAAGTATTCCTCAGCAAGTGTTATAAGTTGTTGCATTGTCACCACACGAGGATGAGTCTTTTTTGTTTCATCGTATGGAGAGTAAGAAAGAAGCAGGTTTCTTCCTGTTGAAGCCGTGAGCTCAAACATTTTGCGGAATGCTTCTGGAGCCTTACTTTTGATACAGAAGGGTGACTGATGACGATCCTCGCGATAGATGCCATTGCTGACATGGGTTGAGCCGTGTATTGAAACCGTTGAAATCTTTGGAGTATCTCGAAGGGTCAATGTTTCCAACACGTGATAGTAGCGACTATAATGATCGCGTGTGTAAGGAGGATCTGCATAAATGGTTCTTACATTATCGGGAAGAGACCTTAAACATTGTTCGTAGTCACCTTGCATTGTAATGTGCTGACAATCGCTCTTGGATAGATTCCTGTATTTTAACAACCATTCGCGATAGAGAGCAAATACATCAATAGTCTTGTCTTTTACAGCCTTGTTGTAAACGGTTATCTTAATGTTACCTTTAGAATCTCTAGCTTTTATTGGCTGAGCAAAATGCTTTCCTACAGTATCCACAATATCACTTGCAGTACTTAAAAGAGCAGCAAGGAACAAGTCGTGATTATCTTCTGATACGAATTTGTGAATATTCTCCAGAATAATATCAATATCAACAGCTTGCTTGTAGGAGAAATACACACCGCCATAATAACGACTAATCAACGAGCGAACATCGTCAAATCCTGCTTTTTTAAGGTTCTTGCTAACGACTACTAATTGATCTGACAAACAAGAAAAGTTGTGCTCCAAGTTGAAGACTTCTAACGAACCATGTTCAAGGATGCAAGTCAACACATCAAGATTCTTGTTCTCGATAGCGTTTTGCTCTAGTTCTATTAGTGGAGTAAATGCCTCTAGCAATTTATTGGCTGATTCGTTATCTAATGACATGAAGAAATCTTCAATCATCTTGTCTGTCACGTCAAATTGGTTGAGCAAAGCATTACCTATTACTTTTGAATAGCCCTGTATATCGCAAGAGACAACTGGGTGCAGACGAGACAATTTACGAGACACGCAACCAGAACCTGCAAATAAATCGCAGATTCCAGCACCTTGTGGCGTTACATCAAGCACTTTGTCCTCAATGAAATCCAACAAACGCAACTTGCTACCGAGGTAGTTCAATGTTCTGAAATTGTAGCTCATTAGATAACTAATTCTGGGTAAAGTGCGTGAATTGCCTCGATGTGCACGATGTGTCTTCTTAATTCATCCTGTCTTCTTACACTACTTTCTGCATACAAGTATTTCTTAATTTTCCTGTATGCAGGATGATTGTGAAGAAGAACCTGATACAAGAATTGGTCGTTATCTATTTTGACGAACAAACCAATAGGGCGCTTATTATTGCCGGGGTACGCACCTTCGGTTTCAGCACAATGAATCTCAAAACGGTAGTTATGACTTCTAACTGAAACAGCTTGACGAACTTCAACCTCACCCAAAGAACCATCTTGGGCAATGTTCATCAGTTCGATATTGTATGAGTTGTTACCTCGTTCAGCGCCAAAGAAGTTCTCAAAGATTTCAACAGGGAAGTTTACCTGCTTCCAACGAGGACCACCGCCAATCTCTGCAATCAGAACTTCCTCACCATTCACCAATAGAGACTCTTCCGAAACAGTTATTATGGGCTGGCTTGGATTTGAAGCATTCTTTGTTTTGGTTACTCGCTTTGCTTTTACCTGTCTTCTCTTCGGCACAAAACCTTCTGGATTACGCTGAATCTTTGCCCCATTGAAATTGACACGACGGCTTGCTCCTGTACTAGAGGTGCGCTCTCTGCCATTATCGTATTTGTCTATTCGCTCTGTCTCTGTAGGAATGAGTTTATCCGCATAAAGTTCATCTATCAATTCCTGCGTAATTGACATCAAGTTAACGTCAACTCCATCAAGAATAGATTTCCAATAAACATAGAAATCGTTATGAACTGTATGCTCGCCTTTGGTGTCTTTAATCAAAAGTGAGCACTCAATGTTCTTAACCAATCCCATTGTTGTGAGATTGTTTGAACCGACTATAAGGGTGAAAATATCCGTATTCTCAAACAGGTAAATCTTGGGATGGAAGATGTTAACTGACTGCGTATGGTAAATCTTTGCCTCTACGCCCCACGCCAGCACCTCTTCAAGTGCCTCTTTTGATGTTCCTTTCTGGTCGATGCCGAGAATAATTTTCACTTTTACACCTCGTTCCTTTTCTGCTAAGATGTAAGGAGTAAGTGCAGAGATTCCACCGAAACTAGCAAATGCCACAAGGCAAGTGAAAGAATCGTATCTCTTACTATTAAACTGTTCTATCAGTTCCTTGGCTACAGAAGTGTCTGCATCGAGGTTGTATCCTTGTCCTATTATTTTGGTATCCATAATTTATCTTGTTGTTTTCTGAACACTTTTTATTTCAGTCATCCTGCTGACCGATTTGTTATTTCGCTAATTTAGCGAATTTCTGATTACCTTGCTTCCTTCTCCTTCCTCAACTCGCTCAACGTCTTTCCCTCATAGCTAAAGTACTTAGGACCTTGGTAAGCACCTGAAGTATTCTGTTTCTCTTCTGGCAGGAACTCACGAGTAAAGGCTGAGAGCGACCAGAGGCGACCTTGGTATTCCACCTTATCGTCTGATGCCACGGTGACGGGCAGGTTCAACTCGTCGAAAACAACGGTATCTCCTACCTTTAAGCCAACCATGTGGAACTTGAAAGCTGGCTTCTGAGCTTTGCGTTCCTTCTCCTTGCTGTCAGCCTCGATCTTCTTGTCCTCTTCCTTGCTCTTGCTGATGACTGGTTTTCCATCAACATAAACTGCAAGTTCTGCATCGTCTAGCAAGTCGGCAATATCGCGCATGATGTCGAGAGCTACAGATGGTGCAATGTTGAAGAATTCACGGTTCTGACGAATGCGCAGATCGGTCAAGCGGTCAATCTGCTTATGAATCTGCTTCTCAACCTTATCATACTTCGAAGTTTTCAACGTAGCATAAATCTCAAACGGCAAAGGAACAGCGGTATTATCCAATTCCTTAGAGCGCACATCCACAGGACGTGAACTCTTGCCAATCTTCACCCAATCCTCGCGAAAGGAAGGGTTTGTGAGTATGTAAACGTAGCCTTTGTTATTATCGTTCGTCATAATGAATTACTTATTACGTTAGCCAATTACTTCCCAATGCCCTGTTTTATTACTACCCACATATTTGATAAGATTCAAATCTCGAAGAACGTAGAGGTCTCGTTTGGTAGTTGTAACACTTGCACCTAATGCTTCTGACAATGTTTGTGCATTTATCGTATCATTTATCGTGTCATTTGTCGTACCTTCTTTTATGATACAGTAAATCTTTTCCTGTCTTTCTGTAAGTTGCAGTAATTTTACCGTATCATACTTCTGAGTGTTTCCGACAGTTCCGACATTCTTGGCGATCTCATAATACCTATCAGACAACTTATAACCATCTTGCGTAGAAATGAGTAATCCTTCGTCGATAAGTTTGCGTAGCGTTACTTCGTCTGTATGACGTTGGCTTTCGCCTTGCGAAGCACGGAAGAGGGCGAGAAGGTCGAATACATTGAGTTTGTTGTTTGCTGGTCGGGCATTCTGCAACTCACGAGCATAGAGCATGAAGGCTGGGTATTTGATTTCGCCAGGGAGTCGTAGGCATACCTGCCATTCGTCTGTCAGAGAATAATCAGGCAAAAGCTTACCATCCATCAGGCAATGGTAGAACATCTTATCAACGCCCTGTCCACTCTTCTCGATGAAACCTGCCTTCTGTAATACCTCGGTGATGAGTTTGCAACGTGGCATACTATTGACCGTAAGGATATTGTCCACATCAACACCAACAGGGAAACCTCCAGCATTGG
>JAKSLL010000098.1 GCA_024401215.1 Bacteroidaceae bacterium | reverse complement strand
GAAAGATTGTTCAGTCGCAACACTTCGCCACTTGAACTGATGCTCATGCGACCTGGCACATTGAGTTTGAGATTCTCAAGCGCAAGACTTTTCATTCCGCCGTTTATCTTCACGGAAGCGCTTAGAGGCAAACCGTGAGGCATACGAATGCCAGTGCCAGCAAGGATTTTAGGGTCAACAAACTGCGTGAGGAAGTCTATGTTAGGGCAGTCAAGGCTAGTGGAAAGCTGGGTGGTATAGCCGTTGATATTGCTGATGTTGCCAGATTTGTTGCTGACAGAACCGTTGGCATTCAGTGAGATAGCGTTCGGAATACTGAGTGAGAGATAATCTATCTCTGCATGCTTTATGCTGCCATGTACTGATGCCGAAGCATTGATTTGCTTGTTAGGCAATTTTCCGAGAACGCCGCTTGGCAAATATTGTCTGAAGAGAGCGATGTCGCCCTTGCCAACCTTTGCGTCGAAAGCCATTTGAATGTTGCCAGGTGCTGTCTCGTCGAAGGCGTTAAGGTCCATGTTGAGCCCTGCCTTGAGAGATGAATATGGAGTTTCAAGTCGCAAATCGTTCACATGGAGAGCCTTTTCGTCCATGCGGATCAGCGCCTGCATGTCTTTCACTTCTGCGCCGTATTCGTTCTCTTTCAGTTTCAGATGCCCAATGCTTGCATGGAGATTTGGGTCGCAATAATAGATGGAATCAACAACGGCAGCCATCTTTGATAATGACACAAGAGGAGGGTAGGAGAGTGCACTCTCGTGAAGTTCCGCATGTGCTATTTTGTACTCGCTCTTTCCCAAGTCAAAATATCCGCTGGTGGCAATGAGTTTGTCGATGTCGGCAGAAAGGTTGAGGTCCTTGCCCTTGATGCGGATGGAAGAATTTGTAAGTTGTGCGCGGTCTGCTTGTATCTTCCAGAAGATTTCTGTCTCGGTGGTATCTTCAGGAACGGAATCGGCGAGGATGATGTCGAGGTCAGCGCCGTCGATGTTCGCCTTGTCAAGTCGCATGAACTCCTCGCGGAGGTCTATGCCATGTGAAGCCACACTGAGCGACTTTACCCTGCCTTTCACTTGGGCAGCCTTGATGAAGTCGGTTGTGTTGAGCTTCATGTAGTTGAAGTCGAGCGCGTCAACCATGACCTTGCCTTCAAACAGAGGTCGCAGTTGCACGTCAACCATAAGGGAGTTGATGTCAGCAATGGTGTCTTTCCATGTGTTGCTCGTAATGCTGTCCATCTGCTCCTTGATAACCTTTATGCCATTCACCTGAAGATCGAGCGGAAAGGCGAGACGCACATTGTCGATGCTTATCTCCATGCCTGTCTGTTCCGATGCGTAGGCAGTGGCTTTCTGCACAGCCCAGTTCTGGATAGGCGGACAATACAATGCTGCTGCAAGCAGTACGATGAGTACTACTGGCAGCAACACGATGGTTATCAATATGTTTCTTAACTTCTTGATGGTTTACTTCTTCTTTGTTGATGTTGACTTCTTTGTGGTAGAAGACTTTGTAGTTGTTGAAGAAGACTTCGTTGTAGTAGTCTTAGGCACATAATACTGCTGTGCCTCAGGAAGCCATGCCTGAATGTCGGCAATGCGCTTTGCGTCGCTTGGGTGATCGCTCATGAGAGATGCCTGACCAGCACTTCCGCTTGCTGCTGCCATGCGCTCCCAGAAAGGAAGAGCCTTTGCTGGGTCGTAGCCTGCCATGGCTGCGAAGATAAGTCCGAGGTGGTCTGCCTCGCTCTCCTGCTTGCGTGAATAAGCAGCGCCGCCAAGCTTAGAACCGAGACCGAAAACCTGAGAACTGATCTGCTGGAGATTCTGGCTTGCACCAGCACCTGCGATTACGGATGTGAGGATCTGTGTGCCGTACTGAGCCTTCATCTCGTTGCTGAGGCGCTCCGCACTATGCTTTGCAACGGCGTGAGCCACTTCATGACCGATAACGATGGCAAGCGATGTCTCGTCTTGTGTTACAGGGAGCAGACCTTCGTAAACGACAATCTTACCGCCAGGCATGCAGAATGCGTTGACAGAAGCATCCTGAACGAGGTTGAACACCCAGTTGTAAGTCTTTGCGTCTTCTGCGTAGCCGTTGCTTGTGAGGTAAGTGATTACGGCGTTCGCGATGTTTTGGCCAACACGCTTCACCATCTGAGTGTTGGCAGTGTTTGTAGAAGCCTTGGCAGTCTTCATGTAAGAGTCGTACTGCTCATTTGAAAGTGCGAGAACCTGCTCGTCGCTTACCATGAGACGCTGCTTGCGACCTGTGATAGGCACAGTAGATGTTGTGCCGCACGATGCAAAGATGATGGCTGTAAGAGCCGTCAGCAATAGCTTTGATAATGTTGTTTTCATAATATGTTTTTTGTTTTTAGTTTTTTCATTACTCATTACTCATTCGTCATTACTCAGTTTCATCTTCTGCTTTTGAAGAAGTCAACGACGAGTTGCTTGCATTCTTCCTCGAAGATGCCTTTCACAACCTCGCATTTTGGGTGAAGAGCTTTCGGTGCAAATGTGGAGAAACCGCGGCGTTCGTCGCTTGCGCCATAGACCACCCTGCTCATCTGTGCCCAACCGATGGCACCGGCACACATTATGCAGGGTTCCAATGTGACATAGAGTGTACAGTCCTGAAGATATTTGCCTCCAAGATAATCTGCAGCAGAGGTTATTGCCTGCATTTCCGCATGAGCTGTCACATCATGGAGAGTTTCCGTAAGGTTGTGGGCGCGTGAGATGATCTGTCCTTTGCAGACTATCACTGCGCCAACCGGAATCTCGCCTTCTGCAGCAGCCTGCTCGGCTTCGTTTATTGCCATGCGCATGAAGCGCTCGTCAGTGGTCATAGGGTAGGGCGCTTATTCTTCCTTGTAGATGCGGATGGTGAGTTTGCCGTCAGCCATATCGAGCTTGCCTTTCAGCGGAGCGTTGTTGAGGAATTTCAGAGTGTCGCTGTCGGTAATGATTTTTGGAGTTGTGTAAGGTTCGCCGAAGTTTCCGTTGTTTTCAATGAAAATCTTGCACTCTTTTCCGGCGCAGTCAGTTCCTTCCAGGATATATCGTGCGGAAAGCGAACCGCCGTTCTGCGAATAACGCTGCGTATCGACGCCGCCATCGAGCACCTTTCCAACGAAATACTCGCTTTTTGCTTCACCTGAGAATGGGACATAGTTCACTGTGTCTGTTCCATTGCTCACCATTGTGGAGCCGAGGATATTGATCAGGATTGTTATTATTTCCTTCATAGTTATAAGATGTGGTATATTACCGTTTGTTGTTTGATTTTTCGATGCAAATTTAATAAATAATGTGTAATGCTGCATTATAAAGTCCTAAATCTTTTGGGAAATAGGCGAAAAATGGTGTAAAAAGTGGTAAAAATGTGGCAGGGAAGCGTCATTTTTCGTTATAAAATGGCATAAAAAGCTGCTATTTTTATTTTTCTGACCACTTTTCCTGTACAATAAAAACCTATCATAACGATATAAGAAACAGCAGATTATGCCTATTATTCCCCGTTATTTTGAGTGTTTTTTTCATCACCTTTACGGCAAACGGATATTTCTTTTAAAAACGGATTTTTCGCACGAATCTTTGCTTTTTCGTAATTATGGCATGGAAAGGTAGGGATTATAAATTGTAAATATTTGGAAAATTAAATGCAAGCAAATGATAAAAACAGAAACTAAAAACATAAAGAATTTAGATTTAATAAATTAAATTAGATTTGTAAATACAAACAAAATCAGCATTTGGATTTATAAATATTCATAAAGATAAATTTGCGTATTCTCGATAAATATGAAATATAATGTGCTATAAATAAGTACTATATATGCTATTGGTTAAAGTGTTAATCGCATTTTTACGGTCTAAATCAGTAAAATATGGTCTAAACGCCATAAATAAGGCGAAATGATACATATAACTACTATAAAATCAGTAGATTACACATTATGGTTAAAGAGAATAATTTTGCAATATAAAGTTATAAATTCTAAATGTACAAATTTAGATTTAGGAAATATAAATTAAATTTAGAAAACATAAAATATTGACATTTGCTAAGTAATTGATTTTGACTTTTAAAAACCTAAAGATTTATTTGCTTATCTAAATATAAGGTTTTACCTTTGCACTCGCTAACAAAAACACGGAAAATGAAGGATCGTATCAAACAACTGATGGACGCGCAACATATGACTCAGGCAAATTTCGCCGCACTCTTAGGCTTGAATCCAGCTACATTGAGTCAACTTCTCACAGGAAAGGCAAATCCGTCACTCAATCACGTAGAAGCGATTAGAAAAGGTTTTCCAAACATCTCATACGAATGGCTGATTGCAGGTGCTGGTCCTATGTTCAAGGTTGATCCACAGCAGAACAGGGCAAGCGTCGGTGTGGAACAGAACCTGTTTACGGAAGACGGACAGTCGAACGTGACAACTCAAATCCCTCCTATCGTAACTCCAGCGCAGAAGCCAGAACCAAAGAAGCAGGCTGCCATCTACGAGCCGGTGCCTTCTAAGTTCGAGATTCACAAACCTGCCGAAGAGCCTGAAAGGAAAGTTAAGGAAATAGTGATCTATTACACCAACAATACTTTCGAGACATTCGTTCCAAAGCATTAAAGATTGAATAGATATACAAAATAGAGAATTAGATTTGTGATAAAGGTTAACAACTACAATTCGTTTATATAAAATAGAGAACTTTTAGATTTTGTAATTGAACACGTCCTCCTCATCCGCTGTGAAGCGAATGAGGAGGAACTCTTTTATGTACTCATTGATACTCGCGAAGAAGACGTAGATATCTTCTTGAATTGCTTGCAATGAAGGGCAGACATGCTTGTGAGATACGTAGTTTTATGCAGGTGTTTGTTGATGATTATCAACGATTTGTAATATCTATCGAAAAATGTTTGGGTTTGTGTGGTGAAAGATCTCTGAGCGGGTGTATAATATGAGTGTGAAGCCCAATGAGGCGGCAGAAATATAACTTAAATCTTTTTACTAACATTATATAATTGAGAGTCTTATGAGTAACAATGAATCACAAATGAATGAGCTTGAAAGAGAAGGATTGACACTTCTGAAGGCAGAGAATGATGTGGAGGAATGCAAGGATGCTACCTCCTGGACCATGGTTACAGCACTGGAAGCCGTACTGGAGAGTTCCAGGGAGTCAAAGCTCAGAGATGAGTTTTGGCAGAGTGTTGAGGAACCTATCGACTACCTCACAGAGAAACTGGACATGACGAGAATGCAGGTACTCTTCCTCGCATTGCTCATCGAGAATGGCGAACCGCTCTCATTGCGCAAGATGGGCAGCTACCTCAACTGCACTCGCTTGGCGATGATGGTGTATTCGGAGGAACTTGAGGATTTGATAAAGAAGCGTTGGGTAGTGCGCAGAGTGACAAGAGACATGGGCGCTCGATTTGAGAGCTACGGTGTTGAGAGAGGTGTGGTGAAGGCTGTGCAACGCAATGAGAAGTTCGTGCCAAAGAAGATTGACGGACTTACCGAACAGCAATTCGTTGACATGGTCGAGAGTTACTTGGACGACAGCCTACACAACAGTGGCATTCCTTTCGAATACAGCGAGGAGTGGTTGGGCACATTATGCGAGGCTAACCCGCAGATTCCGCTCTGCCAACTGGCACTCAGCCTTACTGACATTCACGAGATGTCTCTCCTGATGATGATGGTCTATGACTATGCGCAATGGGCTGATTCCGATGACGAGGGCTTGACACTCGGCACCATCGACGAGTATTACCCAGACGACTTCGAATGCAATTTCATCCGCGAGACACTGAAGGACGGCACACATATCCTTTTCATGCGTGGATATATAGACTTCAAATGCGAAGACGGCATGGCAGACAATGAGAGATACGTGCTGACAGACAAGGCAAAGGAGGAACTTCTCGCTGAATACAAACCGAGCAAGGCGCGAGTGAAGACACCGCAGCGACGCAACAAGAACCTTAAGAAGCATACATCCATAAAGGCAAAGGAACTCTTCTTCAACGATGCTGAACAGGAACAGATAGAGCGTCTGACATCTCTGCTTAGCCAGGAGAACTTGCCATCCATCCAGCAGCGTCTTGAGGAGCAGGGCATGCGTAAGGGCTTTGCTTGCCTCTTCTACGGAGGACCTGGCACAGGAAAGACCGAGACAGTGCTGCAGATAGCAAGAAAGACTGGTCGCGACATCATGCAGATAGACATCGCTGGCATGAAAGACAAGTGGGTAGGCGAGAGCGAGAAGAACATCAAGGCAGTCTTCGAGAACTACAGAAAGCTGTGCAGCAACTCCGAAGTCATGCCAATCCTCTTCTTCAATGAAGCTGATGCCATCATCAACAAGCGCACGGAGAACATCTCGCACTCAGTGGATAAGATGGATAATGCGATGCAGAACATCATACTTCAGGAGATAGAAGACCTTGAGGGCATTCTCATTGCTACGACCAACCTCACTTCCAACCTCGACTCAGCCTTTGAGCGCAGATTCCTCTTCAAGGTGGAGTTCAACAAGCCAAGCACGGATGTGAAGGCGAAGATATGGAGCTCTATGCTGAAGAACATCAGCGACGACGATGCCCATAAGCTCGCCTCAGAGTTTGACTTCTCGGGAGGTCAGATAGAGAACATCGCGCGCAAACGCACCATCGACTTCATCCTCTCTGGCGAGTTTGCCGACCTTGAGGCTATCGAAGGCTACTGTCGCACCGAACTCCTTGAGAATACGAAGAAGTGCAAACCTGTTGTTGGGTTTAAGGCATAGGACTTTTCTTCGTCCTTTTCAAATAGTTATGGTAGCATAACATTGGGGTGTCCAAACCATTCCGTCGATAATCTATATTATGGTATAGGTTCAAAAACTTCTCCAAGAATTACCCTAATGTTTAACCTTGCGGTTGGCCATAAACAACTGTATATAAAACTTCTATCATAATGAGTAAGAATGTTTACAATTACGAAGCATGGCTGAGTGGACATGCAAGTAGAAAGACGATGATGGAAAAGCTGGAACGAAGTCTTGTTCCTTACGAACTATTCGCAGCCATCAATCTTGATAATGATAAGGAGAATCATTCAGGCAAGGTTTGTCTGAATGACAATACTTATCAATACAAGATAACATACGACTACAACTGTATCGGGCATGATGTATATGATGCTGTCATCACTGCAACGGATGTAAGAAACAGATGGACAAATATCCTGATGGGATATAATAAGTTCAAGATCGTGATGAACCATAATAACATCAAAACAATCTACAGTGACCATGAGGATTATTTCCATCGCGTGATAGAGATGTTTGAGAATGATGATAGCGAGGGACTTTACAAGAACCGTTCAGCTTACATCAACAATTTGCTGGCAAGATACATATTGCTGAGACTTCTTGAAGAGCATCGTCCTGACATGAAACTTCTTCGTACTGTTCATCTTCAGGAAGAAGGTGATGTTTTTGTCATGGCAAAGACCGATGACGAGAAGGAAATGGTAATGTACTCTTTCAGCAAACGTGAGGCAATGGAAATGGCGAAACAATATGACGGCATCTGCAAAGAACTGACAATTGTTTTCTTCTTTAATCAGGACTTCGAACGTGACGGCAACACTTTGGGATTCAATTCCGGTTGCACAAGGGTTATATCGGCCAGGACTTTCTATATGGAACTGACAACGGACACTATGGAGCGTCGTCGCCTTGAACGCCAGATGCTTACACTTGTGAGCCTGTTGTATAATGAGCACATAGAATGGCACTTCAATAAGGTTGAAAAGGTAATAAGCAATCCTCCACTCTATGGTAAGCACCAGAAGGAACAAAAGCAGAAAATCAAAGAGAAAAGGCTAAAGGACAAAGCTGTTCCTGGTAAGCCATGGTGGGAAAAGATCTACAGAACATTGCTTGAAGATGCCTTGAATGTCTTGAGTGATGAACCAAAGAGTCATGCGGACATATTTCATTTCCTTTGTGCAGCCAATATGGTTAATGCGTATGTAAACCAGTGTAATCAGCAAGGAAAGTTCAGCGACCGACAGGTGCAACGAATGTTTCAAGCTAAGGGGCAGATCTTCAAATGCCTTCTTACTCTACTCAAGGAAAGTAATCCACATGTGAAGATAAAGATGAGTCCTTTACCTGCTGTCCTTGTCAACATGACAGTTGAGAAACGTCCATTTCAGATTAGTTTCCGTGGCATGAACCATCATGTACTGGAACAGTTCCTAGATGCAGGTATCTCCAAGGATGGAAAATTCGAAGGATATTATCTACAGCCTATTGCCACAGCGTTGTACCAGTATTCGTGCATGCTGAGGTGGGAGAATGCTTAAGATATATAATCATGTAAGGAGATGTAGATTCTCCTTGCATGGTAAACATGATATCAACAAACATTGTGAATAAAATGTTAGAAAACTAAAGGAACAAGAAACAATATGTATTTAGAAAACTTCATATTGCCCCCATACGAGGGACACGTTATGTATCCATATAACATATTGTAATATAAGGTATTAATGGGTAAGAAAAATGAAGCGAAAATGTAATGTGGATCCATCATATATAAGATGCGATGGAAGTGTGGACATTGAATGCTTAAACAAGCTGTCCTTGGGAAAATTTATGGAAATATTCCCTGAACTTAGTCAAGAACAAGTAGATGAGTATTGGGCAAAAACACCCAACAGCACTGGCCCTATCAAGCCAATAAAGATTGACAAAAAATTTGAAAAGGACTTGGTGGAAAAACATACATACTACAGAAAGTTTAGGCATGAGGAGAAAGCCACTGCCATTGCTGACTTTTATATGGATAAGCATCCACGAAGTGAATATGTTTTGGTAAACTTGTGTTCTACGACTGAAGCGAGCGAAGATGGGTACTATAAAGAAATCACAAATGAGGAGAAGAATTTTATCAAGAATTGGACTGAATGTACTTCACCTACAATTTCCCTTGATGAATACATTGCTTCTCAGAATCCAGAACTTTATCAGCGCTTGGTAAGCAATCCATCGCTATATGCCCTTGACATGATTGACAGTATTGATCTTAATGACGCAAGAAAGTATTCTCAATGCCAGATAAGGGAATATGAACAGGAAACAGATAACTACAGGGGGTATAACAGCTCATTTCCACTCAATGACGATGAATTCCGTGAACTGTTGATAGATCGAATAAGTACATATCGCAGTCTGACCATGAACTCTGTGGTTGTATATCATCCAAATTTAGCACAAAAAATCATGAAGCATCTGCTTTGTCTTACGGGATTGGAGTCTGAGAACTTCAATCACTTCATGGTAATTTTCACGGAAATAGATAATGCTTTTAATGAAATAATTAAAACCGAAGAGGATTTGCCGATGGAATTACAAAACTACCTTGGATTTAGAAACATTCTTGGTTAGCTGCAATGTGAAGTCAAGGCTGTGTCAATGGTAGAAACTCAGAAATCAAATGAACATAGAAGACGCAAAGAAGTTACTTCAAGAGGTCATCAATGAAATGCCCGAATATCTGGCTAATGTGGAGGATCAAGACTCGCTTGATTATGGAGAGTTGTTTGCAGAAATTCAGATTATGCAAGCTATGTATAAGAAATTGTGCAATCTATATCCTCCCGTAAGATACGATTCAATTGATAAGTTACGACGAGATATTGACATCATTAATTGCGCCAAAAGAGATTTACCCTATTGGCAACATCGAAAGTATCAAGTATGGTATGCACGAGACTATGATTCAACAATAGAATTCGAGGATTACGATTATGTTGTGGAATATTCGGATTGGCTTGGAATTGAAGGTGTTTGTCTGGCAGAAGGAAGAGAATTCTCTTTGGAAGCTATTAAAGTGCTTGATGAATTGACAGAAACCATTATAAACGAATCTATCGACAAGGTAATGCCAATGATGAAACAGTTCGATTCAGATAATAATAACGAAAATACAATGGATATACAAGGAATAGGCAATGTAATATCAAATCATCTATCAAGACTTATACCCACTTTCTGGAAACGGAAAAGGAAGAGATTCCCGGATGTAAAAGACATTGTGGATCATATATACCATAACTATATGACTCGTTGCGAAATTATCATCATGCAAAACAAGATGATAGAACAATCAGAGGAAGATGTCATGGCATGGTGTGATGAATGCTGGTTAAGTGATTTTGCCGAAGATTTGAAATCTGCATTCGAAGCTGGCGATTTCTTTGACATAGATGAGGATATGGTAAATCAGCTTGAAAAGGAGTACGAAAGCGAAAACATCATCAAATTAGTTGAAAATTATTTCTACCATAACAAGAAGATACTTCGCATTAAATATCATCCGGACACCCCGGATATTATTGACTCTAAGATATTACATAAGATGGCTAAGCAGCGCAATGCTTTTGATGCCAAGATAAAACAATTACTGGAAAAATATGAGAAAGATAGACAAAATAGACTATTCAAAGTACAAGGACTCGTACGACGAGAAGGTTAACGAACAGCTGCATCATGCTCCTTCAGACATTGAGCTGGAGAGCATGAGGGCATACATCTATGGCTACACCTTTACCGAAGGTTATGCCAAAGGTGTATTCCCCGACGAGATGAGCATGGACTACTGGAGCGAGCAACTTGATGAACTAGGTGAAGAAACTGAGTTCGACCTGTATGAGGTGGAAACAAAACAGGAGCGGAAACTCCTTGAAGCCATCGATAGCACTGGCGACGGCAAGACACCGGAAACAGCCTTGTGTGTCATTTCTGTTGGACAGGAATACGAATACCTACAGCGCGTTTTCCCTTATTCCATCCTCACCGTCAAGCAGCAGAGTTTCTCTAACGGCATCGACTGCCTGGAGTTTGAGGAAAATGCTTTCGGTGTGGAGCGCATATTCTTCGACATCAGCCGCCGCTTTGAAGTAGGGTATGGCATGTAAGTTTTGTTCGTTCGTTAGTCCGTTCGGAGTTTTTCCATTTTACTCCACTCACCGATATGTACATACTGAGATATTTCCTTGTTATCATAATCTCCCTAACCCTCCACGAGGTTGGCCACTATCTGGCAGCCCTTGCATTCCGCGTAAGGGTTTCCCAGTTCTGCCTCTTCCTCGATCCCGGTTTCCGACTCCTCGACACCGGCACCCGCTTCAAGACACGCTTCTGCATAGGTTGGCTGCCACTCGGAGCCTATGTGCGCTTCCATTCCGACGACGAAGACACCCTCGAGGATGATCTCAGCAAGATTCATCCCATGAAGCGCATCATAGTCTATCTCGGTGGTGTGCTCATGAACCTCCTTGTCGCCGTGGCATGCTCCTTCCTGTGGTCGCACAACCACAATGCCGAAAAACCGCTTACCGTACAGGCAGAGCGTTCGGCCATAGTCTTGCGAGCAGAGAAGGACAACACCCTCGGAGTCATCTACTACTATATAGGCATGACGGAGAAAGCCGAACAGCCAGAATACAACTACGGCAGTTTCGACAACTACCGACTGTATGTCCAGAGCAAGAAAGCAGAGGAGCGCGGCACCCGCATCGGTTCCGCCGACTTCAACTTTTTCCTCCGCAGCCATGTCATGTTCAATCTCATGATGATCTTCTTCAACCTCCTCCCCATGCCCCCGCTCGACGGCTCCAAGATCCTCTACACCATCTACGAATGGGTCATGCACAAGCCCGTCAACTACTGGTTCCAGATCATCGCCGCCACCATCGGCATTCTCTTTCTCGTAGGCTACGACCTCATTACCACCCTCCTGCGGCACATCGGTTGACGATTATCGGACACCAATAATAAAGACTACTCACAAAGTTAAATCATCAAAAATGGACATTCTATATATTTCTCCTAAGACGAGACATGAACTCACACAGTACTGTGAAAACGAATTGCTATTCACGGTCATGGACCATTTTGCTAAGAATGGTAAAATTATAGAAAAAAAAGACATTGAACACCCTAATCGTTTGTGGATAATCACTGATTATATATCAAACCACACAATAGACCAGAAAAAGAAACTGGCTGTTATTTTATCTTTTGCAAGTTTAGCAGGACTGGTGCAAATTGGAGATAGACAAGAATTGGGTGAAACTAATGTATTGTGTATGCTTAAAGAGTTACACTATATTTCAGATGACGATTTTGATTATTATGTGGAAAGGTTCTTCAATTTTTCCCAAGGGCATGGTGTGAAATTTTCGTGAACATTCTACTGAGGGAATCTTCTCCTCAGTTTAATTATAATAGTTTTCCAGGTGCAAAGATAGTACAATACTTTCTATTCCCCAAACATTATCCGTGCAATCTGTGTAATCTGTGGGCAAAAACAAATAATTATCGCCATAAAGTTTGGGGTAATTCTTACTTCAAATTCAGGTTGTATCGTTTCCTCTCATAGTATATAGCGATTTCTCATTCAAAACCAAATTCCTTTTTCGTATTCTTTATCACAGTGCTTAGTTTGATATATCCTCTTCTATCTAACTCTTCATTAGTCGTATAATGAACTTCATTATCAACAGACTCATTAATCGGTGATTTGCTTGTATATTCCTCGAATTGTTCATCTGTTAATTCACCCATTAAATCCATCCACTCTAAAATAGGTAATTGGTTAATGCGTTCAATGTCCAAACTACCATCTTCTTTCAATAGTGCCATATCTTTTAATTTGTTTAATGTTTGTAAATATCATTCCAGGTGCAAAGATAGTACAATGTTTTCGATTTTCCAAACATTATCCGCAATCTCTGGGTAAAAACATATAATTGTCACGAATGCTATCTACCTTTCCACCATATTTTCTGCTCATAAAGCATAGAATATACCCCAGAAATGCTGCGCATTCTCAAAAAACAGAACATTTTGTTTGGAGAAAAGAAAATAAGTCGTAACTTTGCAACGAAACTATATATTCATGAATACTCTCAATTATAAAGACTTTATAGGAAGTGTGAACTTTTCTGAGGAAGACGGTGTGTTCTTTGGAAAAATCGAAGGTATTGAAGGCTTGGTGAATTTCGAAGGAGAAAGCGTCAAGGAGCTGACAGAATCTTTCCATGAAGCCGTAGATGACTACCTTGCTTACTG
>JAKSLL010000097.1 GCA_024401215.1 Bacteroidaceae bacterium | reverse complement strand
TGCCAATCCTGTACAGGTATGACCAGCTAACTGTGCAGTATAGATGAGCTGGCGGGAGAAGTCCCATATCAACCTAATCTTGAAATATTAGAGAGTATGAAAATTACAATCGAACATTTTGAGATGGAAATCAGCTCTAAGGAGTTAGCCGCGTTGATTCTATTCATCGTTAGCTTCCTCTAAAGCAAAGTTTCTCAGCCTACTGCCTTAAAAAGGTGGTAGGTTGCTTTGGGAATATAATATCGTTCAAAACTGTCGAATAGTCGTATTTCTCGATTTTTGATCTGTTCCTATAATGTTTGTTTGGTTACGTTTTTACATGTTAAACAATTGTTAATTCGATGTAAATAGATGTTAATTCGAGTTTTTCGAAAATTCCTCTAATATTTAGTAGCTCCCACCCCTAAAACTCACAATGTTTCCCACTTACAAATCCACTGGAAACATTTGGGAACATTCAAACTGGCAAGATTTCTTTCTATACTGATTATCAGTACCATACAAAATACAAGAATACTCAGGGCATGAACCTTCTTATGCGTTCTCCGAGGCTGCGTAGGAAAAGGAACCTCATCCCATCTATAAGAAATGTTCATGCCGTAAACATGAACATTGAACTCTTATACAGATGGGATAAGGCACACTTCACCTATAGAAGTTGCCTAACCACTATTCTTTGTGTTCTTATTCCTACTGATTAGTTTCCTACGCTATTCAGGAGAACGCAAATAATAGTCAATGCGCGTTATATGTTAATATGTAATTGTTTCTATATTTTATATTGTCTCGTCGAAGCCGAAGCAAAGACTAATCTTTTTGATTTTAATTGTTTGACTTTATGTTGAAACTATCATTGTTTTCTTTGACCACAAATGTACGACATTTTTTTCAAACTGTAGCTACAAAAAAGAGAATAAACTTAATGTTTGTGTCGTATAGCATATTATTAGGTCTTTACAAGAAGAAAGAGCAAGATGTATAGACATTATAATCAAAATCATCTGACTTCTCACATTAAACAATTTATAACGCTACAATAATACTTTCTCTTAACGCACCAACTTCCCAAATCCAGTCACATTAGTCACAAATCACAGATAAACAGTTATTGAAAACGAAAAGGGGTATGCACAATGTACACACCCCATATCCTATAACGGAGACAATTATCAGTTATCAGTTTTTCAAACAGTACGTCACTTAGTCGTGATGATGTCATACAGATAAGTTAGTTTAACTTGGATTGTTTGATTGGCAGATCGTCCAAAGAAACCACTTTTGCTGTTATCGTATAAATCTCCCAGACCGAAATAGTATCTGCCATGTAAGAGAAAATGTCCTATCGGCGAAGAAAACTCGACTCCAGCACCTGCTGCAATACCGTAATCCACCCTATTATTGATTTCGTGATCGTATTGATAAACAACATTGTTTGGTCTATGAGAAATGTCCCACGGATTGCCTTCGAAATTTGATTTGCTGCTTAAATAATAACCAAACTGAGGTCCTGCTTCAAAAACGAATTTCAATCCTCTGCGCTCTCTTCCCCAACCCATCTGCATCATAATAGGCACTTGGATGAAATGAAGATCCTTTGTGAATTGATTGTCAGTACCATCTTCGATAAATTCCTTCCAACCAAGATTGTTGTATTGGACATCCATCTCTATTCCGCATATTGCAGTAAAATACTTCTCACAAATATAACGCATAGAAAAGCCAAACATAGGAGAAGCCTTCAATGACTGCTTGATGGCTGGCTGGAAATCCATCTTGTTGAGAGTGTATCCAGCTGTCAATCCTACCGAGAAGTCATTTCGATACTCACCGACTTGTGAAAAGGACTTACTTGCGAAAAGCAAGACAAGTATTAAAAATATGTGTCGAAGCAAATACATTCGTTATTTAACAGAGATTTTACCGTTTCCCGAGTAAGTGACAAATAATAATGACTTATTCTGATAGCCTGACCAGTTGTTTTTCTTCTCGTAATTCATAGGAAACTCGAGAGGCGAATAAGAGAAATTGTGAGTGTTATTCTTGAAATCACTTCCATACTCCTTCAATCCCTTGAGGAAATAGCAAGCAATATCGTACCCAAGTTCACCATAGTGTGGGAAGCTGTTGTACTGCTCTTGCTTAAACCATTTCTGGAAATTGCGGTTAAACTGCTGTGTACGAGATGATGTGTTGTTGCTATAGAATGAAGTGAAGAACTGGCACTTGAACTTTATGAGATTCCTTTCATGTTTTGACGACATTGTCTGCCACTCAGGGAAACCGAAAAATTGAATGTTATACTCATCATTAGCATTAATCTGCGAAATCCTGCTGCTTAAAGTCTCGAATGCAGACACACTACCACTTGAAGTTATGATGACATTTTGCTTTCCGCTCTTCAGCATGTCTTGAATCTGGCTGATTTCTGAGATGCCTACTCTATGATAAGGAATCTTCTTCTCATCGAGTGCTTTCTTGAAATTCACTATATAATTGACGTTGTCATTTCTATCATTCATGCCTACAAAGATAATATTGTCATTCTTATGCATAGAAATGAATTTGTTATACACCATAGGGTGTAAGGATGACGTAGGAATATTCACCTGGAAAGTCTCTGGATGTTCATTTACAAGGCTCAGCTCATTTGACAATGGCGCTACATGCGTTATTCCATTCTCATGGGCAAACTTAGCCACACTTGTGAGGTGGGACATACGTACAGGACCTACTATCAACTGCATGTTTTTCATTTCTGGCTTTCTGAGTATTGATTCGATAGTAGCAGCATCATTACCAATCTCTTCATAAGCTGAAATGTTTACTGAATAGCCACGGCTTTTAAGCGAGTCGACAGCCAAAAGGAATCCCTGATAAAGGTTTGCCATCTTTTGTGCTTCTACCGACATTGACTGCGCAGAAAGATTGAAAGGAAGGATAACTGCAACATTTATAGTGCTGTACTTCACCACCTTTGGCTTTCTTGCCTCCTCTTCGAGTCTTTTCAACTCATTTTGATACGCTGTCTCCTCCTCTACCGTGTAAGGTATGTTTATGATAGCGCCCTTTTTAAGTTTATGCTTCTTCAAATCTGGATTAGCAGCAATGAGCATGTCTTCTGTCACTCCATATTGCCTTGACAAGGAATAGATGGTTTCCTTCTTCTGAACTTCGTGTGTTGTCTTGTATTTTGGACGTGAAGTTTGAACTGAAGCAGCAGATGAAGTCTGCTGGCTGTCGTTTCCAAAAGCCTTTTCGATTTGCACAACAGGCACAGACATGGTATTTGAAGCTGGTGCTTTTTGTCCATTGGCAGGGATATTTATTTTCTGTCCCGCCATAATCTTATCAGCTTCAAGACCCGGATTCAATTTCAAAATGTTCGCTACTGAAGTATTCGCATTGCGTGCAATGCTGTATAGCGTCTCTCCTGTTTTAACCTCATATTTAATTGTAATTGTTGACTGGGCGTAAATAGTTAAAACAGCAACTAAAGTAAAGATAAAAATGAATAACCTTTTCATATTTTTATTTTTTCAAAGACAAATTTACAACAAAAATCGATTACAATACAAACTTTCCTCGCATCAGATTGTATTTTGTAATGAAAAAGAATGTTTTTTTGGAATAGATTGACTAATTTTGCATATTATGAAAATCAATATAATGCGACAATTTATCATTTATCCCATCATTTTATTTCTCTTTATGATGGTCTGTTGTCATGCAAATGCACAAGATGCAGCGCCAACAGTACGTTTCTTCTCTATAGATGACAACGAAGAAGTTGAAGTAAATCCTGGTGAATCAAAAACTGGACAGGCGCCACTTGAGCTTTCACTTGCTGCCAATATTTCAAATCCGAATTCATACAATTACAGCTGTGAGTGGAAAGTGTATAAAGTGGCTAATTCAATCAACAGTTCAAATGAAAACAAAGAAGAGCTTATCATAGACAGATTTGAAGAAGACACACAATTCACTATAAAGGATTTTGCGAACTATAAGATTCAGCTTTCTGTTGTTTTCACTCTCGACAATGACACCGTGAACTATGAAAGTGATGTCATTAGCATAAGTATAAGCGAATCACAACTCACCACTCCTGACGGTTTTTCGCCAAATGGAGATAATATTAACGACACATTCAGAGCGACTATCAAATCCATTGTCAAACTTAATGCGTCTTTCTTCAACCGTTGGGGACAAAAACTACATTCTGTGTCATTAGAAAATGCAGAACGCGCTGATGATGACTCTTCAAAATTGATTCTCTGGGATGGCAAAGTCAACGGAAATGTTGTAGCTGACGGTGTTTATATGATGAATATTCAAGCAGTTGGAAGTGATGGCAGAAAGTATAACATTAAAAAGGCCATCAACGTATTGAAAGGATTTAAGGAAACAGGCGAGACATCTAATTGATGGCTTGGAGATTGTTGTTTTATGTGTATGATATTTTGATGAAGAATCAGCAAGATGATTAAGATAGAAGGAGCAAGAGTACATAATTTGAAAAATGTTGATGTGGAAATACCACGCAACAGCCTGACTGTTATAACAGGAATGAGCGGAAGTGGCAAGTCTTCGCTTGCGTTTGACACAATTTTCGCTGAAGGGCAAAGGCGTTATATTGAGACTTTCTCTGCGTATGTTAGGAATTTCCTCGGAGGCATGGAGCGTCCTGATGTTGACAAAATCAGCGGCCTGTCACCAGTGATAAGTATAGAGCAGAAAACAACAAACAAAAACCCTCGTTCTACAGTAGGTACCGTGACAGAAATCTACGACTACCTTCGTCTGCTTTATGCTCGTGCAAGTACAGCTTATAGCTACAATACAGGCGAGAAGATGGTGAAATACTCCGAAGAGGATGTCTTAAATCTTCTGCTTGAAGAGTATAACGGAATGAAGATTTTCCTGCTGGCTCCGCTTGTACAATCTCGTAAGGGTCATTATCGCGAACTCTTTGAGAGCCTTCAGAAAAAGGGCTACATGCATGTAAGGGTTGACGGAGAGATTCTTCAGATTGTTGAGGGCATGAAGCTTGACCGTTACAAAAACCACGATATAGAACTAATTGTTGATAGGATTGCCGTAAACAGCAAGGACTCTGACAGAATGAAGAAGAGCCTTGAAGTTGCCATGAAATTGGGCGATGGTCAAGTTATGGTAATGGACAAATCGACTAACAGCATCAAACATTTCTCAAGGAAACTCATGTGCCCTACTACAGGATTATGCTACAGAGACCCTTCGCCAAATAACTTTTCTTTCAACTCTCCACAAGGCGCTTGTCCTCATTGCAAAGGTTTAGGCGTTGTGCCTTTGATAGACACCGACAACATCGACTATTCTCAAATGGCAGATTATGTGCAGTCGTTGAGTGTGGACGAGCAAAAAGAGTGGGCAGAGAAATGGGAAGATAACATTGACGCACTTGTTGTTTGTCCTGAATGTCAAGGCAAAAGGCTCAATAAGGAGGCTCTGTATTTTAAGATTGATGGTAAAAACATAAGTGAGGTTTCTGACATGGAACTGTCCCTTCTCTACGAGTGGATAAACAGCATCGAAGAGAACATGGAGAACATGCAGAAGACAATAGCTCATGAAATAATAAAAGAGATTAGCACAAGACTTAAATTTCTTCTTGATGTTGGTCTTCACTACTTATGCCTGTCACGTTCATCATACAGCCTTAGCGGTGGAGAGAGCCAACGTATAAGGCTGGCAACGCAAATTGGCGCAAAACTGGTGAATGTGCTTTATATTCTTGATGAGCCAAGTATAGGTTTGCATCAGAGAGATAATGTGAGGCTCATCAATTCTCTAAAGAATCTTCGTGACGGAGGAAACACCGTCATTGTTGTTGAGCACGACAGAGACATGATGCTTGAATCTGACTACATCGTCGACATGGGACCTTTTGCTGGCAGACGAGGCGGAGAAGTTGTTTATCAAGGCACTCCTAAGGACATGCTAAGCCAAGACACTCTTACATCAAGATTTCTTAATGGCAAAGAGCAAATTGTTGTCCCATCCGAAAGAAGGCCTGGCAATGGGAAATTCATCAAGATACAGGGAGCTCGTGGAAACAATCTGAAAAATGTTTCTCTCGACATTCCTTTAGGCATGCTTGTTTGCGTTACGGGAGTGAGCGGAAGCGGAAAATCTACCCTCATAAACGAAACTCTACAGCCATTCCTCAGCCAGCATTTCTACAAGTCATCACATAAGCCTCTGGATTTCGACAAGATAGAGGGAATAGAGAATATTGACAAAATAGTAAGTGTTGACCAATCACCATTAGGACGCACGCCGAGAAGCAATCCTGCTACTTATACAGATGTGTTTACAGACATACGAAAGTTATTCGTTGAAATGCCTGAAGCAAAGATGCGTAATTACAAGCCAGGACGTTTCTCTTTCAATGTATCGGGTGGCAGATGCGAAACATGCGGCGGCAATGGCTATAAGACTATTCAAATGAATTTCTTGCCTGATGTGCTTGTACCATGCGAGTCATGTCACGGCAAAAGATACAACCGCGAAACACTTGAAGTACGTTTCAAAGGAAAGAGCATAGCTGATGTACTCGAAATGACAATAAATCAAGCTGTTGAATTCTTCGAGAATCAGCCAAGAATTCTTCATAAGATTAAGGTGCTTCAAGATGTCGGGCTCGGTTACATAAAACTTGGACAACCATCAACAACTCTGTCTGGTGGCGAAAGCCAAAGAGTGAAGCTCGCTACCGAACTGGCAAGAAAAGATACTGGCAAGACCATCTATATTTTAGACGAGCCTACAACAGGTCTTCATTTCGAGGATATACGTACTTTGATGGGAGTGATTGACAGATTGGTAAATAAGGGTAATTCTGTTATTATCATCGAACATAATCTTGATGTTATCAAACTTGCTGATTATATTATAGATATGGGACCAGAAGGTGGCAGGCAAGGCGGAACTGTTGTTGCAGTTGGCACGCCAGAGGAGATTGTTAATCAAGGTAAAGGTATAACAGCAAAATTTCTTAAAGAAGAATTATGATTTATCCTAATACTTTTGAACAAAAAATTGGATTCATTCAGATTCGCAAGCATTTATGCGACTTCTGCTTATGCGCTTTGGGACAAGAATTAGTTCAGAAGATGGCATTTTCCGTACATTATGATGATATAAAAAAGAATGTCAGATTGACGAATGAATTTGTACGGGTACTTAAAAATGATGAATTCCCGGATCAAAACTTTTTTGATGTAAGAGCGTCGCTAAAACGTATTCGCATACAAAATACATGCTTAGAAGTTGAAGAACTTTTCGATTTGCAGCGCTCATTGCTTACAATTTTCAACATCGTGACTTTCCTCAATAAATGTGAAGACACAGATGAGGAAACACCAATGTATCCGTATCTTAATGCTCTTACAGCTGATGTTAAAACGTACCCTCAACTGGTAAGAAGAGTTGATCAAATACTTGATAAGTTTGGTCATGTGAAAGACAGCGCCTCCCCTACTCTTCTCATGATAAGACGTGAGTTAGCAGCAACAGCAGGAAGTGTTTCACGTGCCTTGAATGGTATTCTGAAATCGGCAAAAGGAGACGGACTTGTTGACAAAGACGTGTCACCAACTTTAAGAGACGGACGATTGGTTATACCTGTTGCTCCCTCCATGAAACGTAAGATACAAGGTATAGTGCATGATGAATCTGATTCCGGCAAAACGGTCTTTATTGAACCTGCAGAAGTTGTAGAAGCAAATAATAAAATTCGCGAACTTGAAAGCGAGGAACGAAAGGAGATTCATCGTATATTGATGGAATTCACGCAACTTGTACGACCAGAAGTTTCTGATATGCTGTTGAGCTATTCTTTCTTAGCTCAGATAGACTTTATCCGCGCAAAAGCTAAATTCGCGATATTGACTGATTGCGTTGAGCCTCGGATGGAAAACAGGCAGGTCATTGACTGGGCGTTAGCAATACATCCGCTGCTTGATTTGAATTTTAAAAGTCACAATAACAGGCATCCAGAAGAAGCTCCAAGAAAAGTTGTTCCTCTTGACTTGTCTTTAAACAACAAACAGAGAATACTCCTCATTTCAGGTCCAAATGCAGGAGGAAAATCCGTGTGCCTCAAAACAACAGGACTTCTGCAATACATGTTTCAATGTGGCATGCTCGTGCCTGTCGCAAAATCAAGCATTTTTGGCATTTTCAAAAGTGTGTTTATAGATATCGGTGATGAACAATCGCTTGAAAATGATTTGTCAACGTATTCTTCTCACTTGCTTAACATGAAGAATATGATGAAGCATTGTGACGGAGCAAGTTTAATACTTATTGATGAGTTTGGAGGTGGTACAGAACCACAAATTGGTGGCGCCATAGCAGAAGCTATGCTTAAAGTTTTCAACAAAAAACATGCTTATGGAGTAATAACAACCCATTATCAGAATCTCAAGCATTTCGCTCAGGAAACAGAAGGCATTGTGAATGGCGCCATGCTCTATGACCGACAGCAGATGCAGCCTCTCTTTCAATTATCTGTAGGTAATCCAGGAAGCTCGTTTGCCATTGAAATAGCAAGAAAATCAGGCATTCCTGATGATGTTATCCGTGATGCAAGTGTTATAGTTGGCAAGGACTACATAAATTCTGATAAGTATCTGCAAGATATTGTTCGTGACAGACGCTACTGGGAACAAAAAAGACAGTCAATCCATCAGCACGAAAAACAGATGGAGAAGACCATTCTGAAATATGAGCTTGAGATACAGAAACTTCACGACGAACGCAAGACAATAATCGCAAAAGCAAAGGAAGAGGCAGAAGAAATGCTCAGAAATTCTAATGCTAAAATTGAACAAACGATTAAGTCTATTAAAGAGGCACAAGCGGAGAAGGAACTTACTCGCATGATTCGCCAAGACTTAGCGGAATTCAAAAACGAAATTAAGCATATTGATCCTAATTTGGCTGACGAAAAGATTCGCCATCAAATGGAAAAGCTTATTGCTCGCAGAAAGAGAAAAGAGGAGAAGAAGAATTCTCCAAATAATGATAATCAGAATGACACTAAATTAGAGAACAGCAACAACAAAGCTCAAGGAAATACAGAAGGTGGAGTTGTGAATGGCAACACATCTATCGAGATTGGCTCGTATGTTAAAATGAAAGGTCAGTCAACAATTGGGCAAGTCATAAAAATCAATGGCAAAGAAGCAACAGTTGTTTTCGGTCAGTTGTCAACTAACATAAAAATCAACAAACTCGAGTTATCAGAAGCTCCTCAAAAGAACAGACAAGTAGCTGCCACATTTGTTTCCGTACAAACTCAAGATGAGATTCGAGCTACAACATTGAATTTCAAAGAGCAATTAGATGTTAGAGGAATGAGGGGAGATGAGGCAGTACAAGCTGTCACTTACTTCATAGACGATGCATTGGTGGCAAGAGCATCACGCGTAAAAATACTTCATGGTACAGGGTCGGGCATACTAAAGACGTTGATTAGACAGTATCTTGCAACGATGCCACCTGTAGCTGATTATTATGACGAAGATGTTCGTTTTGGTGGTGCAGGTATAACAATAGTGGAATTGGTATAAATTTGTCAACAGGAGAATTATTTCATAAAGTGATGATTATGAGTAAACAAAAGACTCACAATAATAATTAATATCACATTTTTTTTATTTTATTGTGGGAAATTAGTTTGTTTAATAATTATTTATCATAAATTTGCAAAAAGGAATTTATCTCTATTAATGTACATTGACTTATTCATTAAGATTAATGGTTTTGAATAATTAAGAATAAATGAAAAAATACATACTAATACTAATGCTTACAATCTGTACACAAGGATTGTTTGCTCTGACATCAAATGCTGACAGTATCAAATCTGACACTCAGAAAGTAGTAGTGCATCAGGACTTCCCTGTAATGATAGATTTCACATCTGAAGATGAAGCAACAAAAGCATTGATAAATCTTGACATTGAAGGAGCGGAAGCCGTATTGAAGAGAGAGATTGCTCAAGCAAAAAGAAAACGCGAATCAACCGCTTACTGGGATAAACTTATGAGTTCATGCCAAAAGACTCTTGGCGGACTTAAAGGAACAGACCGTGTAGTTATTGTTGACAGTATTGTTGTTGACAAGAAGTCTTTTCTCTCAGCGTATCCTCTTACTGAAGAATACGGAACTCTTTCACAATCAGAGAATGGAGAGACTGTTATGTTTCAGACTCAGATAAATGGAATGGTCTTGAAACCTGACCATACACGTGATTCATTAAACAATATAAATATCTATAAGTATTTTCTTGAAAATGGAAAACTTATGGAGAAGGATGTCGTGAAGGGGTTAGGTGTAAATGGCGATATAAATTACCCATACCTTATGCCAGACGGGCAGATGTTTTACTTTGCAGCAAGGAGCGAAGACGGTTATGGCAACTATGACTTATATGTAACAAGATATGATTCTGACTCAAAACGCTTCTATAGAGCTGAGAACATGGGTTATCCATACAATTCATACGCTAATGATTACATGCTTGTCATCAATGATGATGCAAACATTGGATGGTTCGCAAGTGACAGATATCAGCCAATAAATAAAGTGTGCATTTATACTTTTATTCCAAATACTTCAAGACATACTATAGACTTTGAGAATACACCTAAGAATGAAGTTGTGTGTGCTGCTTCTTTAAGACCTATAAATTCACTTGTCTTAACTGACGAACAACGACAAGACAAAATCTCAGCAAAGGCGAAAGTTAGAGGCCTGAAGGAAACTGTTTCACACCATGCTTCAAAGGATTTTGAATTTATCGTTAATGACAATCTGGTTTATCATTCATTAGATGATTTCAAATCGAATGACTCAAAATCTTTATGCGCTGATTGGATTCAGAAAAAGAAAAATCTTCAATCGTTGTGCGACCAATTATTAAAATTGAGAGATAATAATGCTGATGCATTAAAAAATCAGATACTGAATCTTGAATCACGAATACAAGAACTTCAAAATGAAATTCATGACTCAGAAAAGGCAATAAGACGACTAGAAGTAAACAATTGAAAGTTATGAACAATCCAATAGCTCCTTCCGAACTTATTATCAATGATGATGGCTCTATTTTCCATCTGCATCTACGTCCAGAACAATTAGCTGACAAGATAATACTTGTGGGCGATCCCGATAGAGTGTCATTAGTTGCATCGTTCTTTGATTCAATAGAATACGAAGTTCAATCTCGTGAATTTCACACAATAACAGGAATGTTCAATGGCAAAAGACTGACAGTTTTATCTACTGGCATTGGCTGTGATAACATTGATATTGTGATGAATGAAATAGATGCTTTGGCTAATATCGATTTAAGTTCACGACAGATAAAAGATGTTCATAAAACATTAACCATAGTAAGAGTCGGAACGTGTGGCGGATTACAACCAGAAACTCCAATTGGCACTTTCATTGCTTCTGTCAGAAGTATCGGATTTGATGGATTGCTGAATTATTATGAAGGTCGCAATAGTGTATGTGACGTTCCATTAGAAGAAGCATTTAAGAGGCACATGAGCTGGTCTCCTTTGAAAGGTTCGCCTTATGTGGCAAAAGCGGATGATTCTCTTGTTGAAAATATCGCTGGCGCTGAAATGATAAAAGGAATTACCATTGCTTGCGGTGGTTTTTATGGACCTCAAGGAAGACAGATAAGGTTAAAGATTCAAGATCCAAATCAAAACGAGAAAGTCGAATCATTTGAATATGATGGATTGAAAATCTGTAATTTCGAAATGGAATCATCAGCTTTGGCAGGTTTATCATCATTACTTGGACATCGTGCCATGACTTGTTGTATGGTCATAGCAAATAGATACGCTAAGGAAATGAATACCAATTATAAATCTTCTATCGAAGACCTTATCAAATTAGTCCTAAACAGAATTTAGAATTAGGAATTTCCGTATTGATTTACCTATTTTCCCCAAAATCATCTCTATGTCAACAATCTGTGCAATAGCAACAGCTCAAGGTGGAGCTATCGGTCTTATTCGTGTATCAGGTCCTAAAGCGATTAGTATAACTGATGGCATTTTCAAAGGAAAAACATCTCTAGAAAATGCTAAGCCTTATACTCTAAACTATGGACACATTATAGATAGCGAAAATATCATCGATGAAGTGCTTGTTTCTGTCTTTCACGCTCCCAACAGCTATACAGGCGAGGATTCTATAGAGATTTCATGTCATGGTTCCACTTATATCTTACAGCATATAATTCAGATGCTTATAGATAAAGGATGTAGAATGGCAAATCCGGGCGAATACACTCAAAGAGCATTCATGAATGGCAAAATGGATCTCTCGCAAGCAGAGGCAGTAGCCGACATAATTGCGTCTAATTCTGCATCTGCTCACCGAGTTGCGATGACTCAACTGAAAGGTGGTTTTTCTCATAAATTAAGAGAGTTAAGAGACAAACTTCTTGAATTATCATCATACCTTGAACTTGAATTGGATTTCTCCGATCATGAAGAACTTGAATTTGTTGACAGAATCAAATTGATAGAATTGGGTCATCTAATTGAATTCGAAATCCTTCATCTTTCTAACTCTTTCTCTACAGGAAATGCTATAAAGCAAGGTATTCCTGTAGCTATTATAGGAGCCCCAAATGTAGGCAAATCCACCCTGCTCAATCTTTTACTCCAAGAAGACAAAGCAATAGTATCAAACATACAAGGAACGACAAGAGATGTCATAGAAGATACAATTACAATAAATGGCATTTTATTCAGATTCATTGATACGGCAGGCATAAGAAAAACAGAAGATGAAATAGAAAAAATAGGCATCTCTCGTTCGCTTAATGCAGCAGAACGTGCTCAAATCATCCTTCTTATGACAGAGCCAGGCGTTCCTTATCCCGAAATTAATGTTCGTGATGATCAAAAAGTTATCAATATCATCAACAAATCTGATTCTTTCCAAGCTCTTGGCGGACTTGGATTAGATTGGTTACAATCAGAGCTTATTAAAGCTGTTCCTGCAATTAATGAAGATTCCGTATTAGTCACGAATATCCGTCACAAACAATCTTTAGATCTTGCCCTACAGGACATAAGACGAGCTATTGAATCACTCCACCAACAGCTTTCAGGAGACATTATTGCTGAGGATCTACGCCAATGCATCCATAACCTCTCAACCATCTTAGGAGACAACATCACTTCCAACACTATTTTAGG
>JAKSLL010000096.1 GCA_024401215.1 Bacteroidaceae bacterium | reverse complement strand
CTGGAGGACTCTTCTTGTTTATCTAGAGGCTCTAGAAATCCTAGAAACTCTAGCGACTCTAGAAATTCCTAGAATCTCTAGAATCTCTAGAAACTCTAGATTTTCTAGAATCTTTAGAAATTCTAGAAATACGATTTTTCGATTTTTCGATTTTTCGTTTTTTCGGTCATAGGGAAAAGATAAAGTTTCAATATAGTATTAATTCTAAATATGTCTTTAGTATCTCTCCCTTAAGTATGCAGCCTCTTCATTAGGTCAAAATAGTCTAAACATACAAGCCGAATCTTCTTAAGTTATTATTTCACTATTACTAACTAAAAAAAATTGCGAACTACAGCTTAATACATTCTTTTTTATTAACTTTGCATAATGAGTTAGGTATAAATAACAGTCTAATCTTAAGTTTTATCCACTTAACTCAAAGTTAAACGTGTCTGGCATTATTGCCTTATAATATTAAGTTTTGTATATGTCTTGTACTGACAATAAATATCCTGTATTGAGGGAGACTAAATTTGTCGAACTCATGCATCGTCGAATATTTAATGTTCTTATCATAGCTAATCCTTATGATGCATTCATGCTTGAAGATGATGGTCGTGTAGATGAAAAGATTTTTGATGAATATGCAAAGTTAGGATTGAGATATCCTCCTCGTTTCTTTCAAGCAGCATCTAAATGCGATGCAGAAAAGCTTATTGAGCATAATAAGTTTGATCTTGTAATATGTATGCCAGGTACTGATAACAATGATGTGTTTGAGATTGCGCGTGGTTTTAAGACATCATTTCCAGAAACACCTATAGTTGTCTTAACTCCTTTTTCTCACGGTATAACTCGCAGAATGGAGAATGAAGACCTTAGTGCGTTTGAATATGTCTTTTGTTGGCTTGGTAACACAGAATTGCTTTTAAGTATCATCAAACTCATTGAGGATAAGATGAATCTTGAGCATGACTTAAGTGCTGGTGTACAGATGATATTAGTTGTTGAGGATAGCATACGTTTCTATTCAAGCCTTCTTCCTAATCTTTACCGATTTGTGTTGCACCAGAGCTTAGCGTTCGCTACAGAAGCGCTTAACTCCCAGCTTGAAATGCTGCGAATGAGAGGTCGTTCTAAGATTGTTCTTGCTAGAACTTATGACGAAGCATGGGAGCTTTACTCTAAATATAGTGATAATGTATTAGGTGTTATTAGTGACTGCCGTTTCCCAAAATCAGAAGGTGATAAGGAGAAAGATGAGCTTGCTGGTTATAAGCTTCTCACAGCTATACGTGGAATAGACGAGTATGTCCCACTTGTAATGGACTCAAGTGAGACAGATAAGAAAGTCTATGCAGAACAGTGTAGAGCAGCCTTTATTGACAAGAATTCGAAGAAGCTTGACCAAGACCTTAAAGATGTGCTTAACAATAATTTTGGTTTTGGTGATTTTGTATTCCGTAGTCCAGAAACTCTTGAGGAGATAGGCAGAGTACATAATCTTAAAGAATTGCAGGATAAGATTTTCACCCTTCCTGCTGACTCTCTCAGTTATCATCTTCGTCACAACAATGTAAGTCGTTGGCTTTCATCAAGGGCTATCTTCCCTGTTGCTGAATTCTTGAAAAAAATAACGTGGAAGGTAGAGACTGATGTCGATGCTCACCGTCAGTACATTTTTGATGCTATTGTAAGTTATCGTAAGATGAAAAATCAGGGTGTAGTGGCTATTTTCCATCGTGACAGGTATGACTCATATAGCCAATTCGCTCGTATCGGTGAAGGTTCGCTTGGTGGAAAAGGAAGAGGCTTGGCTTTCCTTGATAATATAATAAAGCGCAGGACTGACCTTAACGACTACGAGCAGGTGAGCGTTATGATTCCTAAGACTGTGGTGCTATGCACAGACATCTTCGACCAGTTTATGGAGTCAAACAATCTTTACGAGGTGGCGTTGTCAGATTTGCCAGATGAGGAGATACTGCGTTATTTCCTTCATGGTCGTCTTCCTGAGAGTTTGGCTGATGACTTGATGTCGTTTATGGATGTTGTGAACGGTCCTCTTGCAATCAGATCGTCATCTCTGCTTGAAGATAGTCATTATCAACCATTTGCGGGTATCTATTCTACCTATATGATACCATACGTGGCGGATAAATACATGCGTCTTGAAATGCTGTCAAACGCGATAAAGAGTGTATATGCAAGTGTCTTCTATCGTGCATCAAAAGACTATATGGTAGCGACAAGCAATGTCATTGATCAGGAGAAGATGGCAGTCATTCTTCAGGAGGTTGTAGGGCAGACTTTCCCAAGTGGATTCTATCCAAACATCTCAGGAGTAGCAAGGAGCATAAACTATTATCCTATTGGCGATGAAAAGGCTGAAGAAGGAACAGTGGAGCTTGCTCTTGGATTGGGTAAATATATCGTTGACGGTGGACTTTGTCTGCGTGTATGCCCATATCATCCTGACAAAGTTCTGCAAACAAGCGAGATGGAGATTGCTTTAAGAGAAACTCAGACGAAATTCTTTGCTCTCGACCTCGATGGCAGTCAGTCGTCTGACTTCAAAGTGGATGACGCATTCAACCTCAAAAGTGTGACAGTCCGTGATGCTGACCATGATGGTTCGCTGACTTGGGTGGTAAGTACTTTTGACCCATACGATCAATGCATATACGACGGTTATTACGAGGGCAAGAACCGTAAGATTGTATCATTTGTGGGAGTGTTACAGAATGGTGTCATCCCTCTTCCTGAACTGCTGCAGAAAGTCTTGGAGTATGGACAGAAAGAGATGGGCAGGCCTGTAGAGATAGAATTTGCAGTGAACGTACATGACAATAAAACCGCAGAGTTCTACCTTCTTCAGATTCGTCCTATGGTTGACAATACTATGCAGCTTGACGAAGACATCACAGAGTTGGCAGACGAAGAATGCATCATAAGAAGTCATAATGCCATTGGACATGGAATAATCAATGATGTGTACGATATTGTATATGTTAAGACAGATGAATTCTCTGCATCAGACAATCCTGCCATTGCTGATGAGGTGGAGTTGCTTAATCGTGGTTTCTTGCAGCGTGGTGAGAACTATGTTCTTGTTGGACCTGGTCGTTGGGGTACAAGTGACCCATGGTTAGGCATACCTGTAAAGTGGCCTAACATCTCAGGCGCTAAAGTTATTGTTGAAGCAGCCTTAAAGGGATTCCATGTCGATCCAAGCCAAGGTACACATTTCTTCCAGAACTTGACAAGCATGGGAGCAGGCTACTTCACTGTAAATGACTACATTGGTGATGGCGTGTATCGTCAGGATATTCTCAACTCTATGCCTGCCGTTGAAGAGACAAAGCATGTGCGACATGTGAGATTCAAAGAGCCAATAGTAGTAAAGATTGATGGAATGAAGAAAGAAGGAGTTGTTTTGTTTCCAAAACAATGAGTTGAAGATAGTTGAGAGGAAATCTTACTTGATAATATAAAAATCATGAATATGCAAACTGTAGAGATAAGAGAGGTGGTCACAAAGGCTGACATGAAGAAATTCATATACTTCAATTACAAGTTGTATGAAGGCAGTCCGTATGCGGTTCCTGATCTTTATATGGATGTAGAGAACAACTTCAATCCGAAGAAAAATGCAGGATTGGAATTTTGCGATGTCAAATTGTTTCTCGCATACAGAGGCAATGAGGTTGTTGGTCGTATAGCGGGAATAATCAATCATCGCGCTAACAAAACTTGGAATGACAAATATGTTCGTTTTGGCTGGATTGACTTTATCGATGACATTGAAGTGTGCCGTTCATTGCTCAAAGCCGTTGAAGATTGGGGAAGAGACAAGGGCATGACCGACATACATGGTCCACTCGGCATTACAGACATGGATCCAGAGGGAATGCTCATTGAGGGGTTTGATAGGATTGGCACCATGTCCACTATCTATAACTATCCTTACTATCCAAAGTTGATGGAGGCGATAGGCTATGAGAAAGGTATAGACTGGATTGAGATGAGAATGCTGATACCAAAGACTATACCTGAGAAATTCAAGAAGATAGGCGATATCGTTAAAGCGCGCAGCAAAGTCCATATAAAGAAACTGAATGGAAAGGACGACCTTTTCAACAAGGGGTATGGCCAACGTGTGTTTAATCTTATCAATGAGGCATACGCCCCTTTGTATGGATATTCGGAAATGACAGAGAGACAGATAGAGCAGTATGTGAAAGAATATCTGCCGATGGTTGATATGCGTATGGTCACCATCGTTGAGACTGACGACACAAATGAAGTTGTTGGCGTGGGCATATCAATGCCTTCAATTGTCAGAACGCTTCAGAAAGTTAAAGGTCGTCTGTTTCCTTTCGGATGGTTACGATTGCTCAATGCCTTGAAGTGGCATCACGAAGATGGAGTGGAGCTTCTTCTTGTGGCTGTTAAGCCTGAATATCAGAACAAAGGTATAAACTCGCTTCTATTCTGTGACCTTATACCAATCTTCAATGAGATGGGCTTCAAGTGGGCGGAGACAAACCCTCAACTTGAAACAAACTCAAAGGGGCAGGCTCAATGGCAATATATAGAACATGAGATAGCCAAGAGAAGGCGATGCTACAAGAAATCTCTGTAGCCAAAATCTCTTTGTCAAGCCAAACTCTAACTCTTAATGCTCAACTCTTAATTCTTGATTTTTAATTCTTTACTCTTAACTGTCAAATTTCGCCCCACCTGTATATTTTGATAATTCAGCCTGTTGTGTGGTGTGACATGTGTTTTTATGCCTTCTGTCTAATCATTGTTATTGTGTCGTTTGTGAAATCAACGACAGCAAGGCGATGAGTAACGAAGATAATTGTACTATCATGGAAATGCTGCTTGATATTTTCAAGCAGCTTTTTTTCTGTCTCGATGTCAAGTGCTGATGTCGCTTCGTCTAACAGCAGCACCTTGCAAGGGTGGAGTATAGCGCGGGCAATGGCTATGCGTTGTGCCTGTCCTTCTGACAAGCCACCGCCTTGTTCAGCGCATTTAGTGTCAAGTCCATTAGGCAGGTCAAAGACAAAATCTGCCATAGCAAGACGCAGAGCCTCATGCATTTCCTTTGTTGTAGCATTAGTGTTTCCGAGCAGAAGATTCTCTCTTATTGTGCCAGAAAACAGAGTGTTACCTTGTGGGATGTAAGAGAAATTGTTACGAAGGGCAGGTGAGAGTTCTATGCCATTTATAGATGCTGGATTTGCAGGCGTCCTGTCTCCATTGTCGTTGCATCCGTATGCTTCCGCTTTTCCTTCTGTTGGAGAAATGAGGGTGAGAATAAGGCGTATGAGAGTAGTTTTTCCTGCTCCTGTCTCGCCAAGGATGGCAGTGAAAGAGCCTGGTTTGAAGTCGTGAGAGAAGTTGTTGATAACCTTTCGCCCCTTCTCTGTATATTGATATGAGACATTAGAAAAGCGGATGCCGACCTTGTTGGAGAGGACTATAGGCTCTGCCTCATTCTCGAGAGGCAGCTCTTCAAGCTCCATCAAACGTTCACATGATGTCATGCTGTTCACAAACACAGGTAGCAGACGAGCAAAGTCGAGCATCGGACGCTGTATCCTGTTCACCAGTTGAGTGAAAGCCATAAGCACACCCATCGTGACAATTCCCTCCTGAAGTTGGAATAATCCCCACACCAATGCGATGAGATATGCACCGGCAAAGCCTAAGTTAACAAGCGACTTTGAGAAGATGGAGAATTTTGCTCTTGCCTTAATTTGTTTGCGAAGCAGCCCTTGTCGCTGCTCCAGCTTCCCCACCATTGTGCCTCCTTGTTCAAGCACCTTTATCACCATCTTATGCTGGATGCTCTCTTGTATGATAGACTGTATGGCAGAGTTGCTGTCTTTTATCTTGCGTACAATGCGTCGCATCTTCTTGAAATAGATGCGTGAGAGAAGTATGAATATTGGTGCAGAGAGTATGACAATGTATGCCAATGTGCTGTCCATCGAATATAGATAGATGAAAGATGCTGTGAACTGAAACACGACAATTACAGTCGTTGGCAGCACGTCGGTCATAAGCTTGACAATATCCGACACATCGCCAAACAACCTGTTAAGCACATCTCCGCTGTGATATTTCTCTATTCCGTTCCATTTGCCTTTCAGCATCTGGTTGAAGAAAAACTGCTGCATGATGTTCTGTGTCTTCACCCCGAGTACTGCGGCTATCCATGTAGAGGCGATATGCAGCAGCAATTCTAAAAGGAAAATCGTGGCGAGCAACGCTGCCGACATGATGATATCTCCGTCTTTTGCCTTAGTTGCAATGTCTGTAAGCGAGCGTATGGTGTCAACTCCCAAAAGGCCAAGCACAACTTGCGCAAGGCCGACGACGACATTGAACACAGCCTGTATCCTGCACTTTTTATGGTGATGCCAGAGCCATGCTGCGATATGCTTGAAAGAGTATTTGGTATTGTTTATTCTCATTTTTAAGTATTTGTTCGAGATTGGTGGAATATCACAGCTGCTCTTATTGTTGTTGGTTTTGTGTGTTTGGAGCATGCAATGTGAGCATTATGATAGTCCTTTTACCTCTGCGGAATGAAACGACAGAAAGGTCTGCGCCTATATTCTGCTGTCTGCGCCCCACATCATTTTTCTGCGCAGAGTGCTGAAGAAGCTATGTCCTGGTCGTGTGACGACATTCACCCCGTATGGTGCTTTGCGAATGCGCAGGTGCAGATTCTCTGGATAGCTCTGGCTTCTTCCGTCAAGCGAGATGAGGAAGCTGTGGCTGCGGCTCTCCACCCTTAAAGTAATCTCCGAGTCATCGCATAATACTATAGGGCGCATGTTCAGGCTGTGAGGTGCAACAGGCGTGAGGCAGATAGTGTCACTTTGTGGCACGATGATAGGACCTCCTACACTTAGAGAGTAAGCTGTCGAACCTGTTGGCGTGCCAACAATCAGACCGTCAGCCTGGTACGTGGTGAGGTATTCGTCGTTGATGTCTGTATGTATCGTTATCATCGAGGAGATGTCGTGCTTGAGAATGGCAATCTCATTCAAGGCGTAGGGATGCCCTTCAAGTTCAATCTCATCGCATGAGATGTTTAGCACGCTGTGTCTCTCTATCTTGAAATTTTCCGAATAGATGTCTGCCATCATCGCTTCTATGTTGTCGGGCGAATAGTTGGCGAGGAATCCGAGTCTGCCGGTGTTTACGCCGATAATCGGTATCTCCTTGTTGCCCACCTTGCTTGCCACATCGAGGAAGGTGCCGTCACCTCCCATGCATAAGATAAAGTCTGCCGTGAAGTCATTGTCTCTTATGATTTCACATGGCGGTACATTGATTTTCAAGTTGTCACATAGAAAGTTGTGGAATGTTTCTGGGATGGCTATCTCTGCCTGCTTTTCTGTTGCTATGGCGAAGAACTTTTGTACGGCGACGCACTTCCGCTCCTGATAAACATTGCCGAAGAGTGCAAACTTTATCTTTTTTATCATATTTAATACAAATCTTTTATGGTATGTTGTGAAAAAAGTGTATTTTTGCAACAGAAATTGCTGCATTCATGTCAGAATCGGAAATTCTTGATTCCTGCAAGTTTCAAATGCAGTTGTTGCAATAGCTTCCAAGCAGCTTTTGTTGCTCACGCTAAATATTTCGCAAAGATAATAATTAAATTATAGAATCACTCCTTGTGGGGTGAGAAAAGAGATAATTAGTGTGAAAATAACAGATGCAGCACTCTTCTTCTGAACATTATAATACTAACTGATAAATTAAATTGATTGAACATTATGGGAGAACTCAGCATTCTTGAGTTGGCATCGAAAGGCGGATGGATTATGATTGTCCTTGCTGTCCTTTCCATTATCGCAATCTACATTTTTGTAGAGCGTTTTATTGCTATACAGAGAGCAGGTAAAGATGACAAGCTCTTTATGGACAGAATCCGTGATTACATAAAAAATGGTGACATCAAGTCAGCGGTGAACTTCTGCCGTGTCACAAATACTGCCAGCGCACGTATCATCGAGCGCGGCATCACTCGTCTTGGAAAGCCTGCGGCAGAAATCCAGTCTGCCATAGAGAACACAGGCAACCTTGAGATTGCCATTATGGAGAAGCGCCTTCCTATTCTCGCAACAATATCTGGTGGCGCTCCAATGATAGGATTCCTCGGTACCGTTATTGGTATGGTTGAGGCATTCTGGCAGATGAGCAATGCGGGTGGCAATATCGACATAAGCCTTCTTTCTGGCGGTATCTATCAGGCAATGATCACTACCGTCGCTGGTCTTGCTGTGGGCATTGTTGCTCTTTTCGCCTATAACTATCTTGTTGCCAAGGTGGACAGCGTTGTCAATGGCATTGAGGCTAAGTCTCTGACATTTATGGATATCGTCAGCGAGGACGACAATGAAAATTAACGAACCACAAATTACTGGATATGTTTAAGAGACGCACAAAAGTTTCGCCAACATTCAATATGGCCTCAATGACCGACATCATATTCCTCCTGCTCATCTTCTTCATGATTACGAGCACCATGGTGTCGCCAAATGCCATCAAGGTCAATCTGCCTCAGGGCAAGAAGCAGACCACAGTCAAGGCTTCTGCCCGTGTTGTTATTGAAGTTGTCGATAACAAATGCCAGCTTTATGCAGCAGCGGGCAAGGACAAAGAGCAGCCGGTCACACTTGAGGAACTTCCTAATGTGCTCAAGTCGCAGACTAATGACTCTACAGAGCTCTTTGTCTCTCTCTATGCCGACGAAGCTGTGCCATATAAGAATATCGTAGAAGTATTGAGCATTGCTAATGAGAACCATTTCAAGATGGTGCTCGCAACTCGTCCTCCATCATCTAATGAATAACAAGAAAGACCATATTATAGCATGTGTGATTGCCGTTGTGGCGCATGCGCTCATCGCATTGCTTCTCTTCTTCTTGCATCTCACTGTCGCCTCAGTCGATAAAGACAAGCAGTCTGAAGATGGCGTTCCTGTTATGCTTGGAATGGTAGAAGATGCCTCCGGCATGGATATCGGAGGCATGCCTACAGAAGAAGCAGGGGATGAAAGCGACGAACAGGCTGAACCGCAGGATGATGAAGCGCCTTCTGCTGAGCAGCCATCTGCCGCCCCAGAGCCATCTGCCATCACTCAGCAAGACGAAAAGTCGATAGCCGCCGACGATGCAAAGAAGAAAGCTGCTGAGGAGGCGAAAAAGAATGCTGCTGAGGAAGCGAAGAGGAAAGCTGCCGAGGAGGCACGCCGCAAGGCAGCTGAAGAGGCTGCCAAGAAGGCTGCTGCCGACAAGGCTGCCGCTGCCGCCGCCAATAGTCGTGTAGCAGGCGCTTTCGGCAATGGAAAGAATAAAGGCAGCAGCGGAAATACCGAAGGCACTGGCAGTCAGGGCTCTCCTGATGGCAACAGCAACACAGGTTCTACCACAGGCACTGGCGGTTTAGGCACATCGGCGAATGTCGCCAATCGCAAAGTTGTGTATCTTGCCCGTCCGTCATATTCCGACACATCAAATGAGGGTACTGTCGTTGTGTCCATCTCTGTCGATGAGTCTGGCTCTGTGATAAATGCGAGCATAAAGAGTAGCACGACAGCGTCATCCGCTTTGCGCTCTGCTGCTATTGAAGCGGCGAAGAAGTCGAAATTCTCTGAAGGCGCTGATGTGGCAAGCGGAGTGATAACCTACAGATTCAAATTAAGATAAACATATTATCCCCACTTCCTTTTTTACAAGAGGAGGTGGGGTGTTGTGTTTTTTAGAGGTGTATAGATGAATATTAACTAATTATCAAATCGACATAAAATGATATACGCATTTCTTGCAACAGGCTTCGAAGAGACAGAAGCCATAGCTCCTATCGACGTCATGCGTCGTGCAGGACTTACAGTCAAAACAATCTCAATTACAGGCGATAAGGTTGTTGTCGGCTCTCATGGCATTGGCATTGTGGCTGATGCTCTTTTTGAGGACACCGATTTCAACGACTCCGACATGCTTTTCCTTCCTGGCGGTCTTCCTGGTTCAACAAACCTTGATGCCTTCGAACCGCTTCGCAAACTCATTCTTGACCATGACTCACAGGGCAAGCCTCTTGCTGCTATCTGTGCTGCTCCTCAGGTGTATGGACATCTTGGACTGGCTCAGGGCAAGAAGATGACATGCTATCCTGGATGCGAGTCTCATCTTGAAGGTGCTGAATATACTGCTGCTCTTGTTGAGCGCGATGGCATGATGTTCACAGGCAAGGGCCCTGCCGCTTCTCTCGCTCTCGGCTATGAGATAGTAGCCTACTATAAAGGTGAGGAGGCTGCCGCTGCTTTGCGTGAAGGCATGATGTATAACGACTTATTTCAGTAAAGTGTAAGAAATAGATTTGTTGTTTACACGTTAAGTAGGTGATCAGAATTAGTTTTACACCTGCGAGGATGGACAAATAAATAATTTTATTACTTACTTTTAAGATGAAAGCAGTAGTGATAGTTGCTGGCGGCAAGGGGCTGCGTATGGGGGGCGACATCCCCAAGCAGTTCATACCCGTCAATGGCAAGCCTGTGTTGATGCGCACCATAGAGCGGTTTCTCGAATATGACGCAGCGATGCAGGTTGTGCTTGTTTTGCCAGAGAGCCAGATGGATTATTGGCATGAATTGTGTGACACTTACAATTTCAGATGTCCATACACAATAGCCAAGGGAGGTGAGACTCGCTTCCATTCGGTGAAGAATGGTTTGGCAGAGGTTTCCGACAGCGCAAGTCTGATAGGTGTGCATGATGGTGTTCGTCCTTTTGTGTCTGTGCAGACAATAGCGTCATGCTATGATGAGGCATCCCAGAAAGGTGCTGTTGTGCCTGTCATTGATATTGTCGAGACCGTCCGTCATATAGAGTCGTCAGGCAGGTCGGCTACTGTGCCTCGCTCTGAGTATCAGCTTGTTCAAACTCCTCAAGTGTTTGACGCTTGTCTGCTTCGCTCTGCTTACTCTCAGCCATACACAGATTTCTTCACAGACGATGCGTCTGTGGTAGAGTCTTTTGGGCATGAGATTTCTCTTGTGAAGGGCAATCGTGAGAATATAAAGATTACAACTCCATTTGATTTGGCAATAGCCAATGTTCTGTGTTCATCCTAAGTGGTTTTTCTTTATGATAACCAACTTGTCAACTATTCATATAAGTAGGTGATCAGAATTAGTTTTATAATAGATATTAAGAACACACCTGCGAGTATGAACATATAAATAATTTTGATTACCTACTTATGATATATTTGATAGCCTTGTTTGTAGGCATCCTGCCAGCAATAATGCTTGTCTGTTTTATTTATTGGAAAGACAGATATGTGCATGAGCCATGGAAATGGGTGCTTAAAGCATTCTTTTTTGGTGTTCTTTCAAGCATCCCAGCCATCATCATCGAACTGCTGCTTCCAGATGTTGGGGAAGACTCTTTCTTGCATTCCGCATATAGTGCGTTCATCGTGGCGTCTATGTCGGAAGAGGCGATGAAGATGTTGTTCTTCTGGCTTCTGGTGCGTAAGAATCCGTACTTCGACGAGCGTATGGACGGCATCGTGTATTGTGCTGCTGTGGGCTTGGGTTTTGCTGGCTTGGAGAATATGGGCTATATGCTGTCGAATCTCGACCAGCTTGCATCGGTGGCAATTATGCGAGCTTTCCTTAGTGTGCCTGGTCATTTCTTTTTTGCTGTGTTCATGGGCTATTACTATTCGCTGGCGGTCTATGGTCCTAAAGAAAAGAAAAAGCTTATGCTTGTTGCTGCCTTTGTTGTGCCGTTCATACTCCATGGACTGTTCGACTTTGCCCTGATGTCGTTCGATTTGGGTGAAGTTACCGCGTGCGTAATGTTTGTGCTGTTTGTGGTGCTGTTCATCTTTATGTGGAGGCATAGTGTCAAGAAGATGAACAAACTGCTTGAAGATGACTTTTTTGCGATGTTGAAATGTCCTCCTCCGCCTCCTGTCATTAATGCTCGAATGCAAGCCATGACACCTCCTAAGGTGCCCGATCATATTAATGCATCGCCTGCTGTATCCAATGAGCAGCCTCCGATGATAAGTCAGCCGCCTCCACCACCTCCACCATCTCCACGAAATTAAGTCTCACTATGGTGTGTAAGGCTGTATAGGTTTCATGGTGTTTTGTGGTGCCCACGGTCTTCTGCTGTCGGTCTGTATAAACTGGTGATAGCCAATGCCGACAGTCACTCCGTTGTTGAACTTGTAATTTATATCTGCCCCAATCTCAGCACATTTGTCCATGAGAGGCAGGTATGGCTTGTCGTTCAATGTGTCGTGATATGATGCAGAGAGTGTGGCATTCAGATGTTCGTTGAACTTGTAATTGGCAAGTACGGTGGCGCTGCCTGTCAGCATTGTCTCATCCCACATTCTGAATCTTGACATCGTACCTCCTACGGCAATCGTCCATCTCTCACCTAACGACTTGGCATAGAGCAGACTGACATCATTGAAGAATGATGCCCCCTTGAATGGGTTATTCTTCCCAAATCCAAACATGACGCCTGCGCCAATCTGGCCGTTCAGCCCTTCGTGCACATCCCAGTAGTTTGTTGCCCCCCACATAGGGAATGCTGAGTTCCAATGCGAGAAGAGTGTAGGGCGGTCGAAAGCATAAGGCATAGGCAGACTGATGGTGTCGCAGCTCAGATTTTTGTATCTGGCAGCTTGCGACATCTCGCCGTCATCAGATAGAGGTTCTGCCTTTACTATTTCGGCATCTTCAGCAGCAATTAGCCTTTCTTGTGTCATGCCGTCACCCGACAAGTCACCATTGCTGTGCGCCTCTGTCTGAGCTTTGGCATACGCTGCCGTCACCAATGCTATTATGACAAGTGTCTTTTTCATAAAGATGTTACCATTACTTATGTTGCGACAAAGATACGAACTTAAGAGGAATGGACAAAAGCGCATCTCAACTTTTGTGATTTTTTAACTAACTCAAATGTTTGTTAAGAAAAAAACTAAGTAGGTGATCAAAATTATTTTTATAATAGATGTGCTCTATTTTGATGCAGATTTCTAACTTCAGACGAAGGAGCTATGCGGGCATAGTGACTGAGGATGAAGTAGAAATATGCACAAAAGAGAGTACAGATATTAGGAACACACCTGCGATAATGAAACATATAAATAATTTTGATTACCTACTTATCAGTGTTGTATTATCGCATACGGCATGCTTGCCTATGGATGTATTGTATGCTATTATGGCAAACTCTTAATTCTTTCCTGACTTCATCACTTTTTTGCGCCATCATATCGCGCACATTGAAAATCAGGCGGTTACGTCACTTTGTTGGGTGATGCAAAATGCCATGACACTTCAAATGTAAGTAAAAATAAGCTCTGAGATTCGCATATTTGCTGGCACGATCTGTTCATATTGCTGTATAGGCGATTCTCATGGCATTACGCAAATGTTATTTGCTTTGAAAATTCGCAAAACACATTAGATACACCCTTTTTTGAAATGATTAGGGTAATAACTATGATTGAGAATCAAAGAGTTATAGTTAAAATGTGTATTGGGGTGACGCATTGACGAAGTCAGGAGCAAACTCTTAACTCTTTAATTTTCCATTACTTAATTCCCCACGCTAGAACCAGAATCTATTTCGTAATACGCTGATAGTCAGTGATAATGTTTTGTGAATTAGATGCATTGATACCGTAATGTTCCCAAGTATAAACACCTGAGATAATTCATTCCCAAATGTTGTGTTGGAGGTGAAAATACAACCAAACGGCAATTTACAGATTTTAACACTGTGAATTGCCGTTTTGCTGTGATCACTTTGGAATCTGTCCTTGTGCAACCGTGATTGCATCGTGACTGAGTTCCTCTTCATCGCCTACCGCATCAAGAACTTTGTCGGCCAACCATAGGGTCAACATCTCTTTTTCGTCTTGATGCAAATACTCTGC
>JAKSLL010000095.1 GCA_024401215.1 Bacteroidaceae bacterium | reverse complement strand
AGCTTGCTAACGTACCTCATGGAGAGACTACTATGCGTCGCTACTACTCAAACAACGAAGGTACTTGGCGCAGAATGTTCATCTACCTTCCACCTTCATATCAGACTGACCTCACAAAGACATACCCAGTTCTCTACATCCAGCATGGTGGTGGTGAGGATGAGCGTGGTTGGGCACTTCAAGGTCGTACAGACATCATTCTCGACAACCTGATTGCACAAGGCAAGGCTAATGAGATGATCGTAGTAATGAGCGATGGCAACTGCAAGGACTTCATCAAGGAACTTACCGAAGAGTGTATTCCATTGGTAGAGAAGACCTACCGTGTGAAGAAGGATGCAGCAAACCGTGCTATGGCTGGACTCTCAATGGGTGGTATCCAGACTTTGAACATTGCTGTTGAAAAGCCAGAACTCTTCCAGTATGTAGGTGTATTCAGCTCTGGCTGGTTTGCTTCAGCTAACAGAAACTTCCCTGGCATGGGTGCTGATGAGCAGTACAAGAAGCTTGCAGAGCGCAAGGACTACTACAACTCACAGTTCAAGCAGTTCTATCTCACTATGGGTGGTGAGGAAGACATCGCCTTCAACAACTGTAAGGTTATGCGTGCTAAGTTCGATGAAATCGGCATAAAATACAAGTACTTCAATACTCCTGGTGGTCACACATGGCCTGTTTGGCGTGAGAGTCTCTACCAGTTTGCTCAGCTTCTCTGGAAGTAAACACAAAAGAAAAATATACAAAAAACAAATTTCCCGCTACAACCTCCGCTCTCGCGAGTTGGGTGTAGTGGGAAATTTTTTGTGTTTTCTGGTTTGTCAATTTTTGGTTACTTAGAGAGTGTCTTTGTCCCCCCCTATAAAAGGAAATAGAATATCTTTATTCATTTTGTCCTAAAAATGCTATTCAGTTTTCGTTCATTAACGTTGGAAATAATGTATAAGATTATGAATATAACCACATTACTGTGGCAGAATTTTCTTCTATATTTAGAGAGTCTCAAGCTATTTGCCATCGAACTCATCTGAAACTTCTTTTCATCAAGTGCAAAATTACCACTATCCTTTTAAAGTCTTTTGTAATATTTCGTCAAAAAATTGTATATTTTCGTCAAAATACGACTTTATGCGATGAAATGGGCAATTTTTGCATCTCCCTCCTTAATAAATAGAAGGCTGATTACCAAACTCCAAAACTTGAGGCAGCATCTTCGCTGCTCATCAAAGCAGATGTCTCTGCCGATAGTACTTTGGAATTAGCGTTCACATTGTGTACTCCATTTAACTTACAACCAGGAATAAGAGCGGTAAGAACCGCCAAAAACCTGTGATTGAGTATTGTCGAAGTAATACTTATCTTCTTCATTTCATTGTATTGGTTTTAATTCGTTATGATGTAAAGTTCGTTTTTTATACAAATCGATGGAAATAGTGTGCCTGAAAGAAACACTAATTCTTTGTTTCTGATTTCTGAGTGCAAAGGTACTGCGATTCAAGCAACTCCTTGTGTAGTATTTCGTCAAAAATTTGTATAATTTCGTCAAAATGGTATTTTTACACTAATTCTATATCCAGAAAACAATAAAAATCTATTTTTTTCGAAAAATAACTACTTAAACACAATACAAGCGCATCCCATATAAATCCCATGTAGTTCCTATGTGATTCCTATGTAAATCCCATTTTCTTCCGTTATACCTCCAGAACTTACTCGCTTTAGAGCCACTATCAGACTATAGGATTAACGAAGGCAGAGCGAACCCATAGCGAAGGCAGAGCGAAGGTACACTCAAGGAGGAATAATACAATGAAAAAGGTCAAGTCCAGCAAACACTGCTAAACTTGACCTTTTCATTTCCCTTTAATTCGATGCTCATGGCATCAACTTTCATAATCGTTTTTCATTTATTTCCAATGGCAAAAATACAAGAAAAGCAAGAAATGTGCAAGAAAAACCCAAGAAAAAGTGGTGCAATTACACGTATGATATCTTTTTTACAGCTTCGCAACAATAGAGATTTTATCTTTTTTCATTAGATATTGTACCAAAAACCTTATTATCATGAAAATTTCAGACAAGTTTTAAGGGCAAAAATGCAGAAAATATATTCGACAAATATTTTACAACTGTGCAACTGGTATTTTACAGATATGCAACTACAAAAAATCGCGGTTTCATCGAAGAAAAATAGTTAAAACATATACAAAAAGCCTAATACACCTTATTAATATAATATAAAGGCATAAAAAATGCACAACATACACTTCTTGATATAAATCAAGTCTTTACAATTTTGCATCATTTTTTTGCGAAAAAATTTGTGTATATTCTGTAAAATATCTACCTTTGCATCAGAGATCAAAACAAAATAGTTTGTTACTCTCATAAAATTACATTTATTTCCAACTTTAAAAAATTTAAGTTATGACTACTTCATTCATAAATAGAATCATCGCTATCGCAGTGCTCGTAATCGCATTCGCAGCAAACGGAATGGCAAAGGAGCCTAGCTTAAACGAATATAGCAATATCGAGTATTTCACTTGGAATATCGACGATAACGGAACTCTCCACGTAACTCCTCTCGCAGAGGCAACACCTGATTTCCAGGAGTCTCCTTTCATCAAGTATAGAAAGCAGATCACAAGCATCGTGTTCGAAGAGGATTTCTACAACGAGGCTTCTCTGAGCAAGATCGGCAAGAATCTCTTTAAGGGTCTTGACAAGGTGACAAGCGTAACTCTTCCTAACGACATCCAGAGCGTTGACGCAACAGCTTTCGAGGGTTGCACATCTCTTAAAGATCTTACCCTCCCTACAGTTATCGACTTCAACAGCAATTCTGATCTTAAGGGTTGCGTAGATTTCGAAGAGAATTACAATGAACAGTTTTACACAATGTTATAATATAATATACCGTCTTTATTAACCCCTACGTGAGTAGGTATTCGTCTTCATGTATAAACAACACATAATCTAATCATCTTGAATATCATGAACACAGAATCGCGCGGAACCCATTGGTTTCGCGCTTTTTTCTTATTATACCAAAGAAGAACACATCCTCACTTATACCTATAATAACATGAGTTCGACGAATTACCCAATACAAACTTTACAGCATCTCACCTTAAGACCCAGGTATCTGCCACAACACCCTACACCTGACAAACACCAGAAAAAAAACGAAAGATACAAAACTCAGTTTTGCAGCAAATTCACAGAATCAAGTAAAGAAAGTGGCAAAAAGACGTGATTCTGGCACCATTTCAAGAAAAATTGCAGTATTTTGAAAGAAAGTTGCAAAAAAATTTGGAGGTTTCAGAAATTAGTTGTACCTTTGCACTCGCAATTGAGAAACACCTCTCATTGCAGAACAAAAAAGGTGCCATAGCTCAGTTGGTAGAGCAACGGACTGAAAATCCGTGTGTCCCCGGTTCGATTCCTGGTGGTACCACCTCCTCCTTTTTGAAAAGCCTTGCTTAAGATTCGTCTTCTGCAAGGCTTTTTCTTTTACATTTATTTCGTTATTTTTTGTCAATAATCGGAAATTTCTTTCAAAAAAAGTTGAAGTTTAGAAAAAAATAACTAAATTTGCATCCGGTTTATATAAAATAAGGTACAATCTAACAACAAACATTAAGTTATACTTCTTTTCACTAATTAAAGTTATGCTGAAAAAAATTCTTTTCCTGATTGCTGCAGTAATGATGATGGTCTCATCAGCTATAGCACAGGTGACTACTTCTGGCATTAGCGGTAAGGTTACTATGAATGACGCCAATGGCGATGAGGTCATTGGTGCATCTGTCTTAGCGGTACATGTGCCAACAGGTACACGCTACAATGCAATTACTAACGTAAAAGGTGCATTCTCTATTCAAGGTATGCGCTCTGGCGGCCCCTACACTATCAACATCACTTATGTTGGTATGCAGACCAAATCTTTCGAGAACATTGTTCTTTCTCTCGGTGAGACATACCACATGAATGTATGGCTCAAGGACGACGAGAAGACTCTCGGTGAGGTCATCGTTAAGGGTCAGCGCGGTTTGAACAACACTCGCACAGGCGCAGCTCAATCAATTAATAACGCTCTTCTTCAGCAACTCCCTTCTGTCAATCACAGTGTTGCTGATATTGCTCGTATCAACCCATTCGTAAAGGTTACAGAGAGCGGTATCATGACAATAGCAGGTTCAAACAACCGCTATAACGCTATCCAGATTGATGGTGCCATGTCTAATGACGTATTCGGCTTGACAAACAATGGTGCTAACGGTGGTATGACCGGTACACAGCCATTCTCTATGGAGACAATCGATCAGCTTCAGGTTAGCATTGCTCCATTCGACGTTCGTCAGAGTGGTTTCACAGGTGGCTCTATCAACGCTATCACAAAATCTGGTACTAACGAATTCCACGGAAGCGTATATTCATACTTCCAGAATAACAGCATGATCTCAGACAAGTACGAGAAGCACAATGGTGCGATGTCAAACAAATATGGTGATATGACAAACTACACAATTGGTGCTACTCTTGGCGGTCCTATCATCAAGAACAAGCTCTTCCTCTTTGCGAACTTCGAGCGCACAAAGAAAGAGCTCGACAATCCATACTCTTCAAAGAACGGAATGTCAAAGGTTGACTTCGACGTTGCACAGAACATTCTCGACTATGTGAGAACAGAGGCTGCGAAGCAAGGTGTAAACTACCTTGGAACACTCGGAACTCCAAAGCAGTACACATATTCTGACAATGTTGGCCTCAAGTTCGACTGGAACATCAACGACAACAACCATGCAGCTCTCCGCTGGAGTTTTGTTGACGCAAAGCAGAACAACAATGTTGCTACAGCATCACAACTCGTAACAAACGACCATGCTTATGATATGGTTTCAAAGACCAACACTCTCATATTCGAGCTTAACAGCCGTATCAGCAAGAGCATGAGCAACGAGTTCCACGCAAGCTGGACTTCTGTTCGTGAAAAGCGAAACCCAGGAAATCCATTCCCTATGATTCAGATTTCAAATGTAGGTAATGGCACACTCTGCATTGGTAACGAGCGTTCTTCAATGGCAAACGGCCTTGATCAGGATATCTACACATTCACCGACAATTTCACATTGAACCTCGGTGAGCATGCAATCACTCTTGGTACCCACAATGAGATCTACAACTTCGGAAACCTCTTCTGCCAGGACATCTATGGCACATACATGTATGCTAACGTAGATGACTTCTACGCAGGCAAACTGGATCGCTTCCGCTATGGTCAGGCAGTAGAATCCGTAACTGGCACAAAACGCTGGACACCAAACTTTGGTGCTGGTCAGTTGGGCTTCTACATTCAGGACAAATGGGTAGTTAACCAGAAATTAGACCTTACATTCGGTCTTCGCGCTGACCTTCCATTTATGATGGACACCCCATCTGAGAACAAGGAATTCAATGCATTTGCTAAATCGCAGGGTTGGGATTTCGTAACAAACCAGAAGATTGCTGTTAAGCCAATGTGGTCTCCACGTCTTGGTTTCCGTTGGGATGCTAATGGCGATCACTCATTGACAATTCGTGGTGGTGTCGGCATCTTCACTGGTCGCGTACCATACGTATGGCTCTCTAACAACTTCTCTAACACTGGTATTCAGCAGATGTCTTACAGTACATTCAATACCACAGGTATCGTGCCTCAGTATGACGTAAATAATGCTGTACTCGCAGACTCAAGAATAAATCCTACAGTTCCTGCTCAGAACGCTCAGACCATCAACGTTTTCAACAAGGACTTCAAATTCGCTCAGCAACTTCGTGTTGACGTTGCAGCAGATTATATCGACCCATTCGTTGGCATCAACTGGACACTTGAGGGTATCTACTCAAAGACTCTCAACGATATGATTGTAAAGAGCTATGATATCACAGCTACAGGCAAAACATTCGCAAGCCAGTACGGTCTGTCAATAGGTGACAATCGTCCAATGTTCGAGTATTCTACCATTCCATATTCTGGAATCTACGTTCTCGACAATGTATCAAAGGGTTACAGCTACAACATCTCCCTCAAGGCTGACAAGTCATTTGCATGTGGTCTTGACGTAATGGCAAGCTATACATACGGCAAGTCAAAGACAATCAATAACGGTTCTTCATCAGTTGCTGCATCAAACTTCAACTATAATTACACCCACGGAGATCCAAACAAGCCAGAACTTGCAAACTCTAATTTCAACATACCTCATCAGGTAATGATTTCTGCTTATCAGCACATCAAGTGGAATAAGGATATCAAGGACACATATAATAATGTGACAACTATCGGCCTTATCTATTCTGGTAATTCAGGTTCACCATTCAACGTATATGTAAATGGTGACGTGAACGGCGACAACGGTTACAACGACCTTTTATACATCCCAACAGATGCTGAAATCGACCTTATGCTCAACGCAGATTTGTTCAGTGCAACGGCAGCTTATACAGCAGAGGCTCAGGCTTCAAACCTAAAACAATGGCTTGCCAACGAGTACTATCTCAAGGATCACCGTGGCGAATTCTATGAGCGCAATGCTGCTAATGAGCCATGGGAGAACCGTCTCGATCTTCATATCGACCATAAGTTTGGTTTCAAGTGGGGTAGCGATATCAAGTATTTCCAGATTGGTTTTGACATCATCAACTTCACCAACCTCCTTAACAAGAGCTGGGGTGCATCACTCTTAGGCCAGAACTGCTATAACTACTATAGCCCTATGTCATTCTCTAAGGGTAAGTACCAGTTCCTCCATGATGCTAACTATGACATGCGTTCATTCAATGACGAATATAGCCGTTGGAGAATGCAGCTCACAGCTAAGTTCATCTTCTAATCAATACTAAAACACAGAAAGATTCAAATTATGAAGAAAATATTTGCAATCGCAATAGCAGCTGTAATGACAGCATCGACTGCCAGCGCACAGTTCTATGTAGCTCCAAGTCAAAGAGAGGTAAAGCCAAAAGCCGATCCAAAAGACTTCAATCCAAGCTGGTTTGTAAACCCACAGGTTGGCATCCAGCTGCCAAATACTCCTGGAATGGGCGACCTTGTAAAGCCTGTAATCAGCCTTAATGTAGGACGCAATATCACACATATCGCAAGTGCACGTATCGGTATTGAGGGCGCAAACTCACAGGTGTACAACGAGTTCACTAGTAAGCAAAGAACCTTCAAGTACTTCACTACTTCAGCAGACGCAATGGTCAACATCTGCAACTGCTTCAACTATGCAGAGCGCCCAATCAACTTCTTCCTTATCGCAGGTGTAGGCCTTAACTGGTCGGGCATGGAGACAACAAACTCAAGTCACTTCTCTCCAAACGTCCGTCTTGGTGGCCTGTTAGAGTGGCGTACAAGCAAGAATTTCGCACTCAACCTTGAGTATCGCGCTGACAATACGAACGACCAGTTCAATGGTCGCCTTGAGTCTGGCACACACGATTGGTACACATCTTTGCTGTTTGGTATATCACTCGTTCTTCCTGATGCGAAGCCTATTATTCAGAAGGAAGACAACTCTGCAGAAATAGCTGCACTCAATGACCAGATCAACAGACTTCGTGCAGAGAATGCCGAACTCAGAAACCGCAAACCTGAGGTTGTAACCAAGACTGTCGAAGTGGAAAAGAAGGTTACAGAGAAAGTTGAAAGGATTGCTGTCCTTCCTTACGTATTCTTCGACTGCGCAAAGACAAACATCAACAAGCAGCAGGCAGCCAATGTAAAGGCTATTGCAGACTACTTGAAGTCTAATAAGGATACAAAGGTCACAATTACTGGTTATGCTTCACCTGAGGGCAACCCAGAGATTAATCAGAAACTCTCAGAAGAGCGTGCTAAGTCAGTCGCAAAGATGCTCGTAGAAAAGTATGGTATCGATGAGGACCGTATCACAACAGCAGCAGGTGGTGCAACTTCTGATATTCTCCCAGAGGCAGACCTCAACCGCGTCTGCGTTTCTGTTGCTAAGTAAGAAATTACCACTCTATACAAAATCCGCTTGTAGAACCATCTGCAAGCGGATTTTCATTCAATAATTTGGTTTTGTTAGGAAAAAGCAGTACTTTTGCAGACAAATGAAAATAGGTAATATACAATTCCCAGAAAGACCTCTTTTCCTCGCTCCAATGGAGGATGTTACTGATATAGGATTCAGAATGCTTTGCAAGCGTTTTGGAGCCCAGATGGTTTATACCGAATTTGTAAGTGCAGAGGCTTTGATACGTTCTATAAAGAGTACCGTCAACAAACTGAATATTGCAGATGAGGAACGTCCTGTGGGTATTCAGATATATGGTCGAGATGCAGAAGCTGTTGTAGAAGCAGCAAAGATAGTCGAAGATCAAGCACATCCAGACGTTATAGACCTCAACTTCGGCTGTCCAGTGAAGAAAGTAGCAGGAAAAGGTGCAGGAGCAGGTATGCTTCAGAATCTTCCAAAGCTACTGGATATCACAAAACAGGTGGTAGATGCAGTAAAGACTCCCGTAACCGTAAAGACAAGACTTGGTTGGAATGCAGAAGACCTGACCTCTTCAAGACTTAATCCAGAGAGTGGAAGAGCACAAATTATCGACCTCGCAGAAGCACTTCAGGATTGTGGTGTTCAGGCACTTACTATTCATGGCAGAACGAGAGCACAGATGTACACAGGTGATGCTGACTGGACATTGATTGGTGAGGTTAAGAAAAATCCAAAAATTCACATTCCTATCATCGGAAACGGAGATATCAAATCCATTGAAGATGCAAATAACGCATTCGACACATACGGAGTTGATGCCGTTATGATAGGCAGAGCAACATTCGGTTGCCCTTGGCTGTTTTCTTCTACCCCACTAACCCTCGATGAGAAGATTGACACACTGCTCGAACAGCTCCACATCAATGTCGATAGGCTTGATGAGAAACGCGGAATCCTTCATACAAGGAGGCATCTGGCAGCAAGCCCATTGTTCAAAGGCATTCCAGACTTCCGCCAGACAAGAATTGCAATGCTAAGAGCTGAAACCGTAGAAGACCTGACAAAGATAATTGAAGAGACACGTGCCATGCTTAAAGACATGGCATAGTGTCTTGCCAAAGGAAAAAAGAAGGCTTTATTTGTAATATCGCAACCAAATAAAAAACATGTTACCTTAGGTAAAAACTGCATTTTTCACCAATAAATTTGGCAATACGGGAGTTTTTTAGTAAATTTGCACGATAATTTTATAAACAACCTACAACAATGGCGAATATTGAAATCAAGACTGTAAAAAGTAAGAAGGAACTCAAGGAGTTCATCAAGTTCCATTCAGATTTATATATGGATTCTCCTACAGATATCCCTCATCTTGAAATGGATGAGATCGGTACTCTCACTAAGGGTAAGAATCCTGCATTTAAGTTCTGTGAGTCTGAGTACTATCTGGCTTACAAGGATGGAAAACTTGTTGGTCGTATTGCTGCGATTGTCAACAAGCGTGCCAATGAGCAGTGGAATCTGAATTCCGTTCGCTTCGGTTGGTTTGACTTCATTGACGACATTGAGGTTTCTACTGCCCTTATCAACAAGGTTAAGGAGTATGGTCGTGCACGTGGTTTCGACAGCATCATCGGTCCTCTCGGCTTTACAGATATGGATCGTGAGGGTTTGCAGGTTAGCGGTTTCGACTATCTTGCATCTATGCACTCTAACCACAACTACGCATACTATCCAGAGCACATGGAAAAGATGGGTGGCTGGGAGAAAGACAACGACTGGGTTCAGTTGGAAATCAAAGTTCCTGAAACAGTACCTGAAAAGTTCGGTAAGATTGCAGCAATGGTAGAAAAACGCTATAATCTTCGTGCCCGCAAGATGACTCGTAAGGAACTCATCGAGGATGGTTACGGAAAGAAGTTCTTTGATATCTTGAATATCTGCTACAGCCATCTCTACAACTACTCTCAGCTTGACGATGAGCAGATTGATGACATTCTGAAAAACTACATCTCACTTGCTGACCTCAACCTGATTACTATGGTTGTTGATGGTAACAAGAATGACGAACTTGTAGGTTTCGGTATCAGTTTCCCTTCATTCTCTGAAGCGCTGAAAAAGACCAAGAACGGTAAGTTGTTCCCATTCGGCTGGTGGCACTTGCTTAAGGCACTGAAGTTCCATAATACAAAGACTGTTGACCTGCTTCTTTGTGGTGTATTGCCAGAATACAGATCAAAGGGTGCAAACTCAATCATATTCAACGACCTTATCCAGTGGTATCAGAAGTATGGTTTCGAACAGGCTCTCGCATTACCTATGATGGAAACCAACGAAGGTGTACTTGGTCAGTGGCAGTATCTCGATTCTCGCGAGGTAATGAGATTGAGAAGTTATAAAGCAAAGCTATAAAAGTAAAATAGAAATTAAATATAATGAGCGAAGACATCATAGATAAGAACCTTAACAGTACAGAGGCAACCGTACAGTACAACGACGATAACATCACCCATTTGAGTGACGTTGACCATATCCGTACCCGTCCAGGTATGTATATCGGTCGTCTTGGTGACGGTTCTCACACAGAGGATGGTATCTATGTACTACTGAAGGAGGCTATCGACAACTCTATCGACGAGTTCCGCATGAACGCAGGTAAGCGCATCGAAGTGGATATCACTGACAATAAGTGTGTTAGCTTGCGCGACTATGGTCGTGGCATTCCTCAGGGAAAGATGATTGAGGCTGTAAGCCAACTCAACACAGGCGGTAAATACGATTCAAAGGCTTTCAAGAAGTCTGTGGGTATGAATGGTGTTGGTATCAAGGCTGTCAACTTCCTCAGTTCACGCTTTGAGGTTCGCTCATACCGTGATGGAATGGTTAGAACCGCCAAGTTCGAGAAGGGAATCCTTATCGAAGATACAACTGTTCCTACAGAGGACGAGACTGGCACATACATATTCTTCGAGCCAGATGAGTCTTTGTTCCACAACTATAGTTTCCACAACGATACTATAGAGACCATGCTCAGGAACTACACATACCTGAACACTGGTCTTGCAATTATGTACAACGGCAGAAGAATCATCTCCCGCAACGGACTTGAGGATCTTCTGAAAGACAATATGACCAGCGATGCCCTCTACCCTATCATCCATATCAAGGGTGAGGATATCGAGATTGCATTCACTCATACCAATCAGTATGGTGAAGAGTATCACTCATTCGTAAATGGCCAGCACACCACTCAAGGTGGTACTCACCAGAGTGCTTTCAAAGAGCATATAGCAAAGACTATCAAGGAGTTCTCTAACAAGAACTTCGAGTATGGAGACATACGTACAGGTCTTGTTGCTGCCATTGCCGTGAACGTTGAAGAGCCAATGTTCGAGTCACAGACAAAGATTAAGCTCGGTTCACTCAACATGTCACCTGATGGTGTCTCAGTAAACAAATATGTAGGCGACTTCATCAAACAGGAGGTGGACAACTTCCTTCATCGTAATGCTGATATCGCAGAAGTCATCATACAGAAGATTACCGAGAGCGAGAAAGAGCGTAAGGCTATGGCAGGTGTTACCAAACTTGCTCGAGAGCGTGCGAAGAAAGCAAACCTCCACAACCGTAAGTTGCGCGACTGCCGCATCCACTATTCAGATGTAAAGAACGACCGTAAGGAAGAGTCATGTATCTTCATCACCGAGGGTGATTCTGCCAGCGGAAGTATCACCAAGAGCCGTGACGTGAATACTCAGGCTGTATTCTCTCTTCGTGGAAAGCCACTCAACTGCTATGGTCTCACCAAGAAAGTGGTGTATGAGAATGAGGAGTTCAACCTCCTTCAGGCTGCTCTCGATATTGAGGATGGTCTTGATGGACTCAGATACAACAAGGTCATTGTTGCAACTGATGCCGATGTGGATGGTATGCACATACGTCTTCTCACCATTACCTTCTTCCTTCAGTTCTTCCCGGAGCTCATCAAGAAAGGACACGTATATGTGCTTCAGACACCTCTTTTCCGTGTTCGAAACAAACGCACAAAAATCAAGAACAAAAAGGTGATTGCTGCGGAGGATGAGAAGCTTAAGGAAAGAGGAGAAAAGCAGAAAGACTACATCACCCGCTATTGTTATAGTGATGAAGAACGACTTCAGGCAATACAGGAGTTAGGCCCAGACCCAGAGATCACACGATTCAAGGGACTTGGCGAGATTTCTCCTGATGAGTTTGCCGGCTTCATCGGTCCAGATATCAGACTCGAGCAGGTTACACTCCACAAGGGGGACGAAGTGGAGAAACTCCTTGCATATTACATGGGCAAGAATACCATGGAGCGCCAGAACTTCATCATCGACAATCTGGTGATTGAAGAAGACATACCAGAAGAAGAACAGGTGTATGACTAATCAGGGATATTCCCTGCCAAGAAATGCACCTATTATATAATATATATGAAGAAATTAGCAATATTTGCAATTACCATACTACTCACAGTACTGAGTACCAACGCCTTTGCACAGCAGAAAAATGAAGGCAAGAAGGCTAATATGATTCAGTTCTTTCAGTATCTGCAAGGTATAAATGACAGAGATGCCATCTTGAAGTATATCACAGCAATGGCATACATCGATAACCTATATGTGGATTCTGTAGATACAGAGAAGATGGTAGAGGCAAGTCTAAGGGGGATGCTTGAAAAACTGGATCCTCATTCCACTTATGCAACTCCACAAGAGGTAAAGGCATTCAACGAACCACTGCAAGGTGCATTCGAAGGTATTGGCGTACAGTTCAATATCCTTGAAGACACACTTGTTGTGATACAGCCAATCATCAATGGTCCTTCTGAGAAAGTAGGTATCATTGCGGGAGACCGTATCATATCGGTTAATGACACTTCCATTGCAGGTGTCAAAATGCAAAAAGAGGAAATCATGAAACGTCTTCGTGGCCCTAAAGGCACAAAGGTGAAACTTGGTGTTATAAGAACTGACATCAAGGATATGCTCACCTTCAGCGTTACAAGAGACAAGATTCCTATGAAGTCAATTGATGCGGCATATATGATTCGCCCTGGGATTGGCTATATCCGTATCGGAAGTTTCGGAGCCACAACATACACAGAATTCATGGAAGGGCTCAAGGAACTAAAGAAAAATGGCATGCGTGACCTTATCGTTGACCTTGAAGATAATGGTGGAGGTTATTTACAAGCAGCTGTTGAAATCGCAAACGAATTCCTTGCAGCAAACAACCTCATTGTCTATACTGAAGGTAGAACAACTCCACGTCAGGAGTTCCGTGCTAAGGGCAATGGTATTATGCAGGAAGGAAAAGTTGTAGTCCTCACTAACGAATTTACAGCATCAGCAGCCGAGATTGTAAGTGGTGCCATTCAGGATCATGACAGAGGAATCATCGTTGGTCGCAGAACATACGGTAAAGGCCTCGTTCAAAGACCTATAGACCTCCCTGACGGAAGTATGATCCGACTTACTGTCGCACATTACTTCACACCATCAGGACGCTGTATCCAGAAACCATACGAGAAAGGCAATAATGATTCTTACGCACGTGATCTCGACAACCGCTTCAAACATGGAGAGTTCACCAATGCAGATAGCATCCATTTTGCCGACTCGCTCAAGTTCGAAACGCTCAAACTGCATCGAACCGTTTACGGCGGCGGTGGTATTATGCCAGATCATTTCGTTCCGCTTGATACTACTCGCTACACAGCCTTCCACAAACAGTTGGCTGCAAAGCAGATTATCCTTCAGGCGAACCTCAAGTACATGGACAAAAACCGCTCTCAGCTGAAAAAGTTATACAAAACTTTTGACGAGTTCAATGCGAAGTACCAAATACCTGATAGTTATATCAATACAATCCTTGAGGAAGGTAAAAAGAAAGGCATCGAACCAAAGGATGAAAAAGAGAAAACAAAGACTTTGGAATACTTGCGTCCACAGCTAAAATCTCTCATTGCGCGAGACCTCTGGGACTTGAACGAGTATTTCCATATTTGGAACGAAAATAGTGATATAATTAACAAGGCTTTAGAGGTTTTGAAAACAGACACAACGTTCTGATAAACTTATATTTTGGAAGAAAAAAGTGTGCGTTTTACCTAAAAATGTATGAATTTATGCACACAATATAGGTATTTGAGCAATCAAATGAACTTTTTTTCCAAAAATATTTGCTTATGTGCGGAAAAGTTTGTTACTTTGCACTCGCAAAATTAAATTTGCCCTCCAAATCAATAGGAAATATAAACTCGAATTGAATATTAATTAACAAACATTTTTACAATTATGTCAGAAATTAAAGAAAAGGTTGTTGCCATCATCGTTGATAA
>JAKSLL010000094.1 GCA_024401215.1 Bacteroidaceae bacterium | reverse complement strand
GTAGTACCAGCCCATGGTACTCTTACCTATTTCGGCATAGTCCTTGAACACTTTAATGAGCCCCTTTCTACGGCGATGTTTGCATCCATCTGGGACCTTTATTGAGTTTTTTTTCGATTTCTTTGTCAAATTCTTTGCAAAAATCATCGGCAATATAGAAAATTCCAGTAATTTTGTTCTCGGTAAACATAGCGAATATTTTTAGTGTTATTTGTTTTGTAGCTATTACAAAGGTACTAAAATTCGCTAGCTATCAAATTTTCAAAGACTTAAATTTCATCGAACTCACGTTATTTTATAAACAATTATTACACATCTTTCAAATGTATAAAGAGTATTTCTGTTATATGTTATTTTTACTGTCATTCTGTGTACAATCCTGTGCGCAGAGTAATGACGTATTCATTTCTGAGATTGAGAAGTGGGAACAGCATCCGCAATACAGTTTTTTTAGAGTTTTAAAAGAAAAGGATGAGCAAAAGTCTAATGATGTTTTTATTCTTAAAACAAGAGGAAATGTCCAAGGTAAGTTGGTAAGGAACTACCCCTTGCTTCATTTCTCGAAAGACTCTATTGATATTGACATTAAATTAATTTACAAAACTGAGAAATGTAAGAGTTTAGCGCTTGTATTCCATTCTGTTGGAAATCATTCTGAGGTTATTGGAGCAGATACAGTTATGTTACCTATAAGTAGTGAGTGGTTAGAGAATGATTATTCTTTGAAGGTAAAGAGTGGCTTTTCATTAGAAGCGTCCCTTGATGTGATAGGTGCAAATGAATCCATGACGGGAGACGTATATCTATCAGATATTGAAATTACATCAGAAGGCAAACCTTTGGATTACAATATAACAGTACCAAAAACTCGTCCTATCCCCGATTATTACATTAATGATTTTACTGAATTTTTATCTTCTCCTATAATGAATAAGAGAATATTAGGCATTGGAGAGACTGTGCATGGAACTCAAACATTAGATGATATTGGGTTTAAAATAATGAAGGAACGCATACTATATCATAATTGCAAACTTATAGTCTTAGAGGTTCCAACAAGTATGGGGTTGATATTTAACAGGTTTGTCAACAACGACTCGCGCTTTTCTTTAGAATTGATTGAAGAACTAACAAAAAGCACCTTACTGAATTCATTGGATTTTTTGCAATGGGTAAAAGAATACAACAAAAATCACAATAATCAAATAAGTGTGGTTGGAGTTGATGATGAATCTTCTTTCTATGCGGGGAAATTAACATTGTATTCCTTTCTAAACAACTTGAACACTACAGGAGATTTGAATACATTTATTTATGACATAATGTTTGATAATGAGATTAATTTATCCACATCATTATTGCATAATCGTCTTTCAAAAACAGAATTAAATCTTTTGCGACATAGTATAAATGACATAAAGAAAAGAAATCCAGCATCAATTAAAATGTATGTCAGAGATCAACACATGGCGAGAGTTGTGCAAATGCTATGCGATACATGTATTTCACAAAAAGAAACAGCCACATTTTATGGACACTTTTTGCATACTAATTATTTGACAACATCCCATATGTCACCAATAAATAGCACACCTTCTATGGGTAATTTTTTAAAGGATCGATATGGTGATAACTATTCCTGCATTGCGCTATCTGCATTTAAGGGAGATTCCTGGTTTAGAACCTTAGGAAATGAAACGAAGTTGCATTCATTACCGGAGGCTCCTAAAACAAGTTTCGAATATAACATTAGTCATAAAAAAGATATATCGTTTTTTAGTATGAAAGATTTAAGCAACGAAGATATCTTTAGTGTGAGGTTGTTAGGGGCAATGTATAATACCAATCAATTTTTTTATTTGACTCAGAAAGAACGCATGGATGGTATTTTGTGCGTAAAGAGTGTCGTCCCAATCAGTTCCGAATATATAATTGATTCAACACCAGACAGCAAGAGTAAACAATACATTGATTTACTATTAAAACTCAAATAACAAATAAAATGAAAATTGCATATATTTCTGAATGTTCACCATTAGATGTACAAAATTGGTCAGGAACACCATTCTATGTATTTAACACTTTATCAAAGAATCATACTGTGGTTTGGATTGGTGAGAATATGACATTCGGAGCTTATTGACATCATAAATACCTTCAACGCAATAAGACTTTCTTTATTCACGATTATTGTCCTGAAATGGGCAAAATATTATCTGACAAGATAAAATTTGAAAAATTTGATCTTATTATTACATCTGTATACATAATGGCCTCAGATTTAGATGTTGATGTTCCGATAATCTATTTTTCTGATATTATATATGAGTCCACTACAAAAAGTAGCAATTAAAAATTAAACATCATGGCATTGTTGGGAATTACGTCCCGTCTCTGCAGTTAACTCGGGTTGATGCGAAAAGTCGTTTGTAGGACTTCAGCATCGTTATATGAGCTCTTACGAGCGATTATATGCCCAATATCTGGGTCTTTTACAGGTTCAAAGCACTCTTTGAAACATTTTACGCAATCTGGAGAGACATTTCGATGTCAGAGAGGAAAAGTCGGCGCATGTTGATCCATGCGCAGCGGACTATTGCCCGGAGCGTATGCTTGATTAATCCTCTGTAACGTGTCTTATTATTCCTAGTGTGGAAGAAGTATTGGAAGATGCTTGCCTCGACGTTGTTCCGCTTCTTGCGCTCGTCCCATGGAATGGATTCCGTCTGACGTCTGACCTCAGATTACAAAATGTCAAAGAACTATATAGTGTTAAACTGACATAATATTAATCACAGGTCGGCTCGCCGACTTTTTAGAGTGAACTCAATAATAGATGAAATGAACAAAATTAACAAGGTAAGAATTAAGAGTTTAGAGTTGGCGAGGTAAAGGGGGATGATGAGTTAACCACTAAAATTTTCTAATACACTTTTTTCCTCTTTTCACAACTATTCCTTTATAGCTTGCCCCAACCCTCTGCCCACATAGGTTGTAAAGCTGCAAACTTTTGTCATCATTACTGATGCCACATACATTATTCGTTTCGTCATCCATCAACCTGCATTTCTCACCAGAGAATATCCACCCGTCACCGTCTTTCACTACAAATGATTCTGGCACATAAAGTCTACGTTCATCTCTGACAGTAACTTTCCCATCCGTTCCACACTCATTAAGGGACACGGTATATACATGGCTATCAACATCATAAGTCACGACGCCGAAACTCGTGTCCTCATGATCATCAACCCATGCTCCTACATTCATATATATTACATCTCCTTTCAATTCATCATGTCGCACTTCTATGAGTTTGCGATGTGTATGTCCGAAAACACAGATGACAGATGGTTGCTGTTCATTATTCAGTCTCTCCAAAAATGCCATATTATCACAAATATCCATATCTACTGATGCCATTAAAGCATCAGAAAAGGATGGCACAACAGGCACTTTATTCTTCTCGCAGCGATTCTCCCACACGCTCTGCTTCCAACAGTCTTTAAATAACGCACTTTCATGGTCTGCCGTTGTGGAGTAATCCTCCCATCTGCATATAGCATTATAGCCATCCACACCCGTCAAGAGACTTAACGAAGTGACTTCTGCATTTTGTGCAATTGTAGCCCAAAACGCAGTATATAAAGTTTTGTTGATGATGTCCTGAGTAGCATCAACACGACGAACAGTATTTCCCACCGACACATCGCCAATCTGTTTCTGCAAGACAGCAGCTGTAGCACCCAACTTTGCAGTAAAGAATCCCGGCGGTATGACAAACCCATCCGGCATGCCTTCCTTATCAAGATGACTGATAGGGTCTGGGCTGTTAAACACCTCATAACGGTTGCCATGTTCGATAGCCACTTCCTCCAAAGGAAAGAAAACGCCTGTCGAAGGTGTGTCATATTTTGTAACGAACAAGTCAGGCAGAGCGAGAGCAAGATCTTCATCCTTTACTGTCATGTCGTGGTTTCCTGGTAGATAGACAAGTTCTTTGCCTACATCTCTGAGTCGATACAAAGTGTCAAATATCGGCTTATTGTGCTCGGCAATACGTGCGATATATTGTGCATTAGACAGTACAGCGCCTTTGCCATCTGCCTGCATAAGCACACTTGCTGGAGTGCGCCACAGTTCGAAAATATCGCCATTTAACACCAAGACATCCCACGCATCCTTAGTGTCCTCCAAATGGTGCAGAAATTTCTCAATCCTCACTTGATTACGCTCCGTAAGGCTCCATCCACCCTCAACCGATCTGATGTCAGACAGATGCCAGTCGCTCGCTATGACCACAGTCTTGCTACTCATTGACTCTTGTGCACCGGCATTTAAGCCTCCAAGCAATAATGCAATCGACAAAATTCCAACTTTATATTTCTTTAATATGTCAATATTGAAAAACATACAACAACATAATTTCAATTAGGTATTTCAACTTTCGCTAGTATGCAACTTGCTCGTTTTTAGGAGTTAAAGTGGAGTTAAAGAGGAGTTATCGCTTCGCTCGGAGTTAAAGAGACGTTTGCCATGTCAGACATTTGTCACTTTAACTACCCTTTAACTTCTCTTTAACTACCCTTTAACTACACAACAAGTGGAGCGAAACTTGTATTAGGTATCTGTTCAAAATTGATTTGATATCATCAAAAACAAATTGCCACTTACTTCCCTGTATTTACGACAAAATTACTCCATAATCATTAAAAATCCAAATTCATCAGGAGAAATTTCTAAAACATAATTATATTCATAGCCTGGTACAGCTCACATAATCCCATAAAGCAGACCACGTGAGATATGAAACTATGCCGCACCATAGGCACGATGAATAATACAGGCTAAACATCATTGCCCTTGCTATATAAGAAAGAATAATGTTATAATAAGTCAAATAAAATGGAATGGTCTTGCCGAACTGAATATTTTATATTAACTTTGCAATGAAGAAGGTAAGTATTTGTTTGTTACACACTTCAGCAATATAATTCGGTCTTTTCGTAGGACCCATTCAAAAATAAAACAATTCACAACATATGATTCAGCAGAAAGAATTCACCCTATCAGCCAAACGCAGAGGCTGCCATTTAATTACGCGCGAGATACTCGAAAATCTGCCTTCACCACTACCTAAGGCAGGACTGCTCTGTCTCTTTGTAAAACATACGTCGTGCGCCCTTTCCATCAATGAGAATGCCGACCCTGATGTGAGAACAGACATGGAGAAGATACTAAATCATCTTGTGAAGGAAAATGAGTCATACTACGACCATGTGCTTGAGGGTGCTGATGACATGCCAGCCCACGCCAAGAGCTCACTCTTTGGTGTCAGTCTCACCATACCTATCACAAACGGCAGACTTAACCTCGGCACTTGGCAAGGCATCTATCTCTGCGAGTTCAGGGATTATGGCGGTTCACGCCGTATAGTAGCAACAATATACGAATAATTTAACAATGTCAATTATGGAGAGTTTCAATGAAATCATCAATGGCGAACAGCCTACTCTGGTAGATTTCTTCGCCACATGGTGCATTCCCTGCAAACAGATGCACCCAGTACTGGACAAGTTAAAAGAGAGTCTTGGCGACAAAATTCGTATCATCAAGATTGACATTGACAAAAATGAAACTCTGACAGCCACCTATAACATACAATCCGTACCAACATTCATGCTTTTCCATAAAGGTGAAGCTGTGTGGCGACAGAGTGGAGCTATGAGACTAAACGAACTGAAGGCTCTCCTCGATCCTTTTCTGAAAAAATGAAGCCCGACATTAAATCCACATCAATAAAAGGCGGCCATGAAAGCTTCATGACCGCCTTTTATTGATGTCCGCCTCATTTCATGGCCTTACCATTGCCATCGACACAGGTATGCCGTCTGGACTATCGAAAGTGCCTATAGCATACTGCTTACCTCCCTCCTGCCAGAAAGAAGATATCGTCATTGAACCAACACCGCTTGCAATCAGTTTGCCAGACTTCCATTTGCCAGAGAAATCATCAGGCATCTCCTCTTCTTCGGAGAGTGTCTTATTGTCGGCAGTAAAACGGATGGAATGACGCTTGAGCGAGATGATGACATTCGCCTCTGTCCCTGTAAATGTGGCTGTTGCATAAGTGAACGCTCTCACACCATATTTATTTGTAGGGTCTTGGTAAAGAAGCACTTTCCATGAACCTTCCACAGAAGAGAAGGCATCACATGAAACGGCAGTCTTTGGTTTTCCGTTCTTCATCGCCTTATTCAAATACCAGTTGAAATCGGCATCCGTTGGCACAGCCTCTGTACTTAATGAGGAAGCAGTCCCTGACACCTCTGTAATATTCTCTTCTTCGTCAGAGACATCCTCTGAAATCTCGTCATTGTCAACCGCTGACGATACCACCTCTTCAACAGGCTGAGGTTCAGACTCTCGAATAACAAAATACCATATAGCCGTACCAATGCCTCCAAGCAAAAGTAATACAACAGGAATGATAATAGCAAGCATCACTCCTACTTTGCTTTTTTTCTTCTCACCACCCTCATTTGATGTCGGCACCGACTCTGTTACAGGTTCAACAACAGGAGCCGCTGCTGGCTGCTCAACTACTGGAGTCGCTGCTGGCTGCTCAACAACAGGAGTCGCTACCGGCTGCTCAACAACAGGAGCAACTACTGTATGTTCAACAACAGGAGTCGCTGCTGGCTGTTCAACTACTGGAGTTGCTACCGGCTGCTCTACTACTGGAGTTGGTGGCTGCTGCATTGTGGATGGTGCAGGAGGAGGTGCTGGCGCACTCACTCTTGAGGGAGGAGGTGGAGGAACAGCAGAAGGAGGAGGCGTAGTATTACCTGCACCAGGGATGCTGCTCAGAGATTTTCCGCAATGTACACAGAACTTTGCGTTTTCGCGGATTTCTTTTCCGCAGTATTTGCAAAATGGCATGCTTATAAAAAATTAGTATTGAATGACAAGGAAATTGCTAAGACTCCAGAACTTCTCAGGATTAGTGATGGTAAGCGTGCTTGTGCCATTACCATTGTTTTGCAATGTATAACTGCCAGAAGGAGCCTGAGTAAGAAGCTTTGGAGACTTGTCTGGAATCTGTATTGTCTTTGTCTTATTCACATCAATCTGCGTGAAACTCTTAGTGTCAGCATCACTCATGTCAAGCTTAGCCTTCTTGAGCAGGCTGCTGCCTGTCATGATACCAAGCTTCTTGAGTTCTTTCTTTGAGGCAACAATATAATACGCTGTGCTGAGCTTTGTGTTAGCCTCATCAAGGTCTTGCTGCTGACGTTGAGTCTCGAGAGTGAGATAAGCAACATCCTTGCTGAGATTCTGCACGCGCTGCTGCAGCTGAGCGATGCTCAGGCGGTTGTTGGCAAGTTCTTCCTTGAGACGACCTATCTCTGCGTCCTTAGCGTCAATCTGCGCCTTCATCTTGGCAATCATAGCGTTCATCTTCTTGCTTGCAGCGTCTTGATTGTCTTTTATCTGCTTCTCCAGTTCTTCGATGCGGTTGCGCTGATTCTGCAGCATCTTATTATATGTGTCAAGATTCTCCTGCATCTTCTCTCTGCTGGAGAGCACCCCTTCCTTGTCTGCTCCGACTATGAAGCTTCCGTCTGCCATGATGACACTATCCATTGATGTGTTCATAATGTCGATAAATGCGTTTGTACTCTGAAGCTGACTCTCTTGCATCGCAAGTACAGTATTGAGAGAGTCAATCTGTTCCTGCATCTCCTCTGTCTTATTATTACATGATGTAATAACGCATGCAGCCATAAAAGCCGCTGAAATAAACGATAGCTTTTTCATAATCAATATTAAATCGTTGTTCTATATGTTTTTATAATAATTCAAATAACAAGTAGCAGCCAGAACAAGTACAGCAGCTAATCCATAAAACTGTATAACAACAAAAGTCACTTACAAAGATATGTGTTTATTCCGATATAGACGCATTTTTGTATGCTTTTTTTAGAGAAAAACAACAAAATATCCTTTTCTTTTTGACAATTAAACGTAATCATGTATCTTTGCGATAAGAAATTTCATAATAAACCACACTATGAGGAAAGAAACAAAATACACAAAATATGGCGAGCAGGTCACCATCGATGTTGACGGCACCTACAGATGGCGTAGCGAAAGAAGCCTTTACAGCCACCCTCACGAACTGCCAACAGTATATAAAGCTTTCGGCGTCATCCTTCTCGTCGTTTACATCTTTCTTTCTTTTATCATAGGAAGTGATGGATTAGAAGAATGGTGGGATTTCACATGGCATTTCCTGCTTGCCCTTCCTGTCGTTGCTCTTGTGATATTGATAGCCTACTATTTCTTATGCTGGCTCAAAGGTGGCAAGTACAAGGCTGTATTCGACATGAACGACAAGCAGATTGAGCATCGCCAGATTGACGGCGAAATAAAAAGAAAGGATGTTGTTGGAGGCATGCTTGTGTTAGCTGCTGCAGGTGGCGGACTCAGCGAACCAGCAAGAGGCATCAACGCCTCTTCGAAGATTCACACCATAACAAAATTCAAGGATGTGACAAAAATCGAATTCAAGAAATCGAGCAACATCATCTATCTTTATGAACGTGTGGGCAAATATGATGTTTTTGTCCGTAGCGAGGACTATGCTACAGTCAGCAATTTCATCATCTCACATTGTCCACAAGCAAAGATACTATAATTTGAGAATCGAAAAATTAATTACCTACTTACAAAATGAAAGCAACAATGAAAAATATCATCACAATGGTTGTAATGTGCATGGCGTTTTTATGTGCCAACACTGCCAACGCACAAAAAAAGGAGGCGTCATCTAACAAACTCACCCCAATGGAATCCATCGTTTGCGCCGTAGATAAAGACTTCAGCATTGTGCGTAACGATCAGACACGACGCAACACTTTCACCTTGCGACACCGCAAGACTCTCAAATATGCGTTCAGCACAAAGTTTGAAAAGTATCTCGACACATTCTCTTTGGACGGCAAGCCTTTCATTGCTGTTGCAACATGGAATCCTGCTTTTAACTACATGTGGGGCGCATACATACGAGATGGCAAGGAGTGGAAGCAGATATTGCAACAGCAATACACAGAACTTTCAGTAATAAAGGAAGATGGAGAACCCACTCGTATAAAATGCACCAACATAGACGGAACACAATCAACTTACACTCTGCAAGAATTGCTGACTAAGAAGCCGTAGGAATGAATTGTACATAGAGAACGACCGTCTAATTCTATATTAGAACATAGCTTTACGATAAACAAAATGTTTTGTAGCCAATTTTCTTGCTACAGCAGAATTTATCGTATAAACGTATAAATCACTACAATCCTAATTTTCCCTATGCCCCGAAGTCAAACACATAACTCTTCTACATAAAAGCAAAATCGTTATCCTCTATCAAGTTACCATCAACATCTACAATGCGCCAATGGGCAATGTTACGTTGCTCTGACGAAATGCTTACGCCACATTTCGTAACCTTTCGGTCTCCTGCCTCATATTGAATAGCATAACCTTTGTCTTCAATCTGAGCAAGGGCATTATCAACAGACTCATCAACCTTAAGTTCAAGTACAAACACATCGGTCTTCGTCTGTATAACCACATCGGCACGCCCCAAGATGCTCCTTACCTCTGTATCTACAATCGCATTTAGCATCGAGAATGCCATATAAAGCAACAACTTGTAAAACGACTCACGCTTTTCCTTGTTTTCCCATTCATCCTTTGTGATTATGTCGTATGGAATCTTGGCAATATACGAACGCAAGGCTGTCAAAGCAGCTCCAAGATCACCATCATACAAGGCATCTGACATATTAAACACCAAACTGTTACCATCGGATGTGGTGCGTTTCAAGACTAATGGCATTAGACCACTAATCAAACCTTGTCGCACCTCAAGATTAGGGAAATGCAGAATGTATGACTTCTGACGAGGGTTGTATGAATTAATTGTCAAATAACCACTTTGATAGAGTAGTGGCAATGGTGTCTCTGCGTTTTCACAAGATATATTGAATTCATCCTCTCCTACTCTCACACCATCGCATTCCAACGCATTTACCAGCGGATAATGCTGCAGATGCTCAATCAAAGCGGTCATTGTTCCTGATTCGAACCAATAATGGTTTGTATTTCTGCCGTCAAACGCTCTGAGTACGCTGAACGGCGCATACACATCCTTGCTACGAGGTGAGAAATGATACCCATCATAGTTTTTCTTCAATAGAGCGTATGCTTCATCAAGCGTAACATCAAGATTCTCTGCATATTCCTCTACACACGGGCGAAGCACTGAATCTAGTTCGTCCTGCGTGATGCCACATAGTCCAGAATAGTCATCATCCATGGATATTTGTCTGAGGTTGTTAAGTTCGGAGAAGATGCTCAACTGCGAGAACTTCGTAACACCTGTAACAAAGACAAATCTAAGATATGCACCATCAAGTTTCACCGTTTGATAGAATTCCATCAACATATTGCGTATTCCATCAATCATACTCTCATTATACAGATTACGCATCAGAGGTGTATCATATTCATCTATGATGACAACCACTTTCTTACCTAGCGAGTCATGAATGTGACGGATAAGTTGGTCGAATCGTGAACCGAATTCGTTGATGCGTTTCGATGTGCCATACAGCATTTCGTATTTCTCAATCATTGCTGATAACACATTATGCATGCCCTCAACAGATGTACTGTTGCGCATCTCACTCATATCGAAGTGCAGTACAGGATAAGTGTTCCATTCCTTCTCCATTTCCATCACCTTCAATCCTTCAAACAGTTCTTTCTTACCTTGAAAGTATGCCTTGAAGGTATTGCAAAGCAGAGATTTGCCAAATCGACGAGGGCGAGCCAAAAACACATAACTATACCTATTGGCAAGATCGTACATCATATCTGTCTTGTCAACATATAGCATCCCTTGTTCTCTAATATTCTGGAACTGGTCTGTATCTACTGGATATCTATATTTACTCTTTTTCATCTATTGGCAATGTGGCTTAGATTGTTTGACAGCCGACTGCATGCAAAGTTACAAGTTTTTTATCAATTATCAACCTTTCACCACATGATTTTTATCCTATGTTGGGAAACAGACAGATAGTATGAACCTAATGCGGAATGCAACAAGTGTAACATAAGGCATGTTGCAAATGTTATATACATTACTTACGCATAGATGAAATTTTATTTTATTTATTAAGCGTATGGGTACGATAGGCAGGATATATTTGGCAGCATAAATTATTTTTCATACATTTGCAAACAAATCAACAAACTCCACAAATAATCATACAAACTTCACAAAACTGCCAAATGAAAAAACATCTTTTCATCGCAGCTATGATTATGGCTGCATCACAGTACTGCACAATGTCAGCACAAGAACTGCCGGTAATGGAAATGAAAGCCGACAGAACTGTAATCTACCCACAACGCATACAACTCGCAGGAGAGGAGTCGCTCCTCGACATCCTTATGATGTTTCCTGACATCATGCAGACAGGATTTGAATCCATGATTGAATCATACAACCTCCGACTCGACAACGTACCACTCAACGGCAACGCAAGACTGCTTTGCACACAAATCAAAGCTGACCTCATCGAGAAAATCCAGATATGCGACAATACAGGTGTTGCAAAGGGCACAGAGGGCATGAACCGAGTAATAGATATCACTATGAAGAGGTTCGAAAGCGGAGCACATGGATTCGTCAGCGCACAAGCGGCAAGCAAACACTTCTACACACCAAGCGCTGAACTGAGAGTCGGCAGCAAAAGCACTGATGTCTATGCAAATGCATCATTAGCGAACCAATCAGAATCGACGATAACAAACACCCCTTCCTTGTCATTACACATGACAAACTGGCTATCTGAACGCGACCGCCTGCTTACCTATGTCACTTACCATACAACACATTACGAGAAAAGCGATTATCAAGAATATTGGGACAGAGAGCATCATGATGCAAATTTGACCATGGCGAGAGCAAGATATTTCCACAATTTCAACGACAAAGGCACAGAACTTCTTCTTGTGGCAGGATACCAAAACAGAGGAAATGAAGAAAATTACATCAGATATGCGGTACCACCATTTAGTAACGAACAATTATCTGGAGAGACAACAACAAAATCTCTGCTCGGAATAGCAGAAATATGTTCTCCTATCACAGACAAACTAAGTCTTATGGGAGGATGGGAAGGCAACTGGAACTACTACAACGTGAATAACAGTTTAAAGGACATTATTGACCACAACTTTGATGGAAAACCTTCTGCTTCAAACCAAGACATATACCTTCAGCTCAACTACAAACTGAACAAATGGCAGTTCACAGCAGGCGAACGCGTTTCTTTCTACCATTACAACACACAAGGCAAATCAAAAAATGACACACGCCACAATATTGAGGCAAGCGTAATAAATAATATAAACAATACGAGTCAGATACAAGCTGCCTACCATCGCAAATTTGAGAATCCAAATTTCTTGTTGATCAACCAATGGGTCGAACCATGGCATTACTTATCTGAAAATGTTATCGATGAATACAAACTGGCGTACAAATACTCAAAGCCTACATTCACACTTGCTGCAGCATCCACATATTACGAAATAAGACAAGATGAAGATGCCTACTTCAATTACTCGAAAGACAAGTATATGTGGAGGACAAACATCTCTTCTTACTTCAGAAAGGGAATCTTCTCAATGAACATGGGCATAAACTATTATTTGCCAGGAGATTCCAACAAAAACAGAGATTATGCAACAATCAACATCATGCCAAGGCTGTCAACAAAGGACGGATGGCAGATGACAGTCCAAGCAGTAGTGTTCACGAAAGAAATCGCACCATCAATGTATGACAACCATAATGTATATGGATCTCTTGATGTACATAAGCAGATAGGCAAGCATATCGACTTATGCGCACAATGGCACGATATCTTCCACAGCAAATACTCTGCATGCCTCGGAGGATTAAAATATTGTTTTTAATTTTAAGAATTTATAAGTTACTAAATTTGCAAATGAAAAACGACACATCAATACATAATAACCCTGAATGGCTAGATGCTAATCTCACCCTACGCTGCCTTACACCTGCAGACAGAACAGCACACGAAGAGATGAGCAAAATCATCTATGACGGTCTGCCAGACAAGGAGATGCTGATTCCTATGACAAAAGAGGAGTATGATGACACATATACTGATGAAAACGAAGATGTTGTATATGGAGTATTTGACGGCGAAAATCTCATAGCCACGAGCAGCCTGCTTCACGACGTCAGGGCTTACTCTGTCAACTCCGAACTGTCGGAGGTTCTGAAACACAAATGTATTGAAATAGGAGAAAGCATGGTGCTGACCGAATACCGAGGCAAAGGACTCATGCTGAAGCTCAACGAACTGATTAAGGCTGAAGCTCAACGGCAGGGTGTGAAGTACATGCTCGCAACAGCACATCCCAACAACACAGCAAGCAACACATCGCTAAAACGACTCGGCTATAAAGTGATAAAGGAGTTCATAAGAGCTGGCAAAAGAAGGAATCTGCTTGTCATGGAAATTGATCAAGAATCATGAATAGTAAAAAGTCAAAGCTTATTTACTCACTATCAAATATTAACAACATTTATGATATAATATTTGCAAGTTTCGTTTGTAATCTGTACATTTGCAATGAAATGATAAAATCATTAGAACTATGGTAAATGTTGCAAATCCTATTTATGACGCTGTGTTCAAGTACCTCATGGAGGATGCTCGCATAGCAAAAACTATCATATCTTCACTCCTCAAGCGAGAAGTGGCAGAGGTGAGTGTGCGCAAACACGAATACACAAACGGTACTCGTGACAAGATTTCTATGTTCCGTATTGATTTTGGAGCACAGGTGCGACAGGATGATGGTTCTCTAAAACTTGTCCTCATCGAATTGCAAAAGACCTGGCTTGAGACTGAAACATTGCGCTTCCGCCAATATCTTGGTACTCAATATGCTGACCCAGACAACCTGCAAAAGGACAAAGATAATGAGGGATATGGCATTCCAATGATAACCGTTTACCTCCTCGGTCATCGGGTTGGAGACATTGAAGAACCTGTGCTTTACGTAAATCACAAATCATACGATTATAATGACAATGAGGTGACGAAAGGTATGCCTGATCCGTTTGTGGAAAGCCTTGTTCATGATAGCATTATCGTGCAAATCCCGCTGCTTCGTGGACAAACAAACAACCGGCTTGAGAAGGTTCTGAGTTTCTTTGACCAAAGTCACAAAGACAGATATAACAGACAGATTCTAAATATCAACGAAGATCTTTATTCTGAAGATGAAGAGATGAATTTGATTCTTCATCGTTTGCTCTCTGCTGCTTCTGATGCAAAAGTGCGTCAGGACATGAATGTGGAAGAAGAGTTTTTCATGGCTATTGAGAATCGCGACACAGCAATCATGATGCGTGATAAAAGAATAGAAGAACAAGACCAGAGAATAGAAGAGCAAGACCAGAGAATAGAAGAGCAAGACCAGAGAATAGAAGAGCAAGACCAGAGAA
>JAKSLL010000093.1 GCA_024401215.1 Bacteroidaceae bacterium | reverse complement strand
GATAGCGGTTGATGTTGGCAACAGTTGTCACCTCAGGGTGCTGTCCTGTCTGGATAGCATACTGCTCAGCAGGAAGACCGTATGCGTCGTAGCCCATAGGGTTGAGTACATTGAAGCCCTGCAAACGCTTGTAGCGAGCATAGATGTCGCTTGCTATATATCCGAGTGGGTGACCAACATGAAGTCCTGCACCTGATGGGTAAGGGAACATGTTGAGCACATAGAACTTTGGCTTGTCTTGGTTTTCTGTGGTCTTATAAGTCTTGTTTTCCACCCAAGCTTTCTGCCACTTCTGTTCGATTTCTCTAAAATTGTATTCCATATAATTTATGTGTGTTTTATTCCAATTTGGCTACAAAGTTACACCTTTTAAAAAAGATAAACAAAAAATGTAAGTCTTTATAGTAAGGGATTGGTGCTTAATAGTGACTAATGCGTCAAAAATTAAAGAATTGAAAACAATACATAAACAACTATCAAGATAATATACGTTACTTTGCAAACTGTAAACTTCGGCTTTAGAAAAAGCATAGTCAACTAATTCGCCATTACGAAATATGTAGCGATATTTTGTTTGTGATTAATATATTTTATAAATTTGCAACATCAAAAAGGATAAAAGTGTCGTTTTGCGGTGTTTGTTTTCCTTTTGTGTTGTAATAATTTTCTAACTTAAACCTAATGGATAAAAAATTATTTTTCGTTCCTTTTCTTTCTTTTTGTTCCATGCTGAGCTGGGCGCAAAAAGTGGAATTTTATACGCCATCAACAGTCCGAATAGTTAAGGACAACGGCAAGAGTGTGGAAAAGAAGTCGCTTGTAGTGACTGCTTCGCCTGACAAGGTGAAAGTCAGCGAAACAAAGAATGGTTCAGCCACAGTGTATAAGTCATCTGCTCTTACTGTAACAGTGCAGGATGGAAAGGTTACTTTTGCAGATAATAAAGGCAATGTGCTCATGACAGAAGGAAATGCTACATTCTCGCCAATAACAAACGGACTGGACAAAGATGCTTATAAGGTGAAGCAGACATTCTCTTTAGATGCAGATGAGGCTGTGTATGGTGTAGGTATGCTTCAGAATGGCAAGATGAGCCAGCGTGGAGAGAATCGCCGAATGGAACAGAGCAATCTTGAAGATTTCGCTCATTTCTATCAGAGCATAAAAGGCTATGGTGTGTACTGGGACAATTATTCGCCTACACGATTTGTAACACCAAATGAAGGTCAGGCAGGATTCCTTGAATTAGAGTCAGAGGTAGGTAAGATTATAGATTATTATTTTATCTATGGAGGTGATGCTGATGGCGTCATCGCTGGTATGCGTCATCTTTCAGGTACTGTGCCAATGCTTCCGCTTTGGACTTATGGATTCCATCAGTGCCGTGAGCGTTATAAGTCACAGAACGAGCTTCTTGAAGTTGTCCGTAAATATCGTGACCTCAAGATTCCTTTCGATGGCATCATTCAGGATTGGCAGTATTGGGGCAGCAACTACAACTGGAATGCTATGGAGTTCCTCAATCCAGAATTTGACCGTGCTCAGGATATGATAAACGAGGTGCATAACCGTAATGCCCACATGAGCATTTCTATTTGGGCGTCTTTTGGTCCAGAGACTAAGGCATTCCGTGAGTTGAAGCCAAAAGGTCTTATGCTTGATTTCCAGACATGGCCTCAGAGCGGTCTTCCACAATGGCCACCTCGCAAGGATTACCTAAGTGGTGTGCGCTGTTATGATGTGTACAGCAAGGAGGCTCGCGATATTTACTGGAAGAACCTCTCCCGTCTGCATAATATGGGTATTGATGCATGGTGGATGGATTCTACAGACCCTGACCAGATGGACTTTACCGATGATCAGCTTGATCAGAAGACATCAATGGGTTCTTACCGTTCTGTGCGCAACGCCTTCCCGCTTATGACTGTCGGCGGCGTATATGACAGCCAGAGAGCTGTAGATCAGGAAAAGCGTGTGTTCATCCTTACTCGTTCTTATTTTGCTGGACAGCAGCGCACAGGTGCAAACACCTGGAGTGGCGATACAGGTTCAAGCTGGGATACTTTCCGCAAGCAAGTTCCTCTATGCCTCAACTATACGCTTACTGCCAACCCTAATGTGAATACAGATATAGGTGGCTTCTTTGCAGGTTCTTATAGCACAAACGGTCATAATTCAGCAACAAAGAATCCTACTTTCCAGGAACTTATGACTCGTTGGATGCAGTTTGGTGCGTTCAATCCAATGATGCGTTCTCATGGAGCGGATATCTATCGTGAGATTTACTATTTCGGTAAGCAGGGAGAACCAATCTACGATGCTCTTGTTGATGCAGTAAAGCTCCGTTACCGCTTCCTTCCTTATATTTACAGCCAGTCATGGCAGGTGACAAAGAACAACGATTCGTTCATGCGCGCTCTTTTCATGGATTTCAAGGCAGATAAGAACACTTGGAATAATAACAGCGAATTCCTATTTGGACATAACGTGCTGGTTTGTCCAGTGTTGAAGCCGCTCTACACTACAGAGAAGAAGGTGTTTACCGACCCTCTGTCAGGATGGAACAAGAATGAGTCAAAGGGTGAGGTTTATCAGCCAATAGATTGGAAGCAGAAAAAGCAGTATGAGGTATATCTCCCTGCTGGAGCAGACTGGTATGATTATTATACAAACCAGAAAGTGACTGGCGGACAGAACCTCAAGGTTGAGATTCCTATCTCTTACTCTCCTCTTTATATTAAGGCAGGTTCAATCCTTCCGCTTGGTCCTGATGTGCAGTATGCCAACGAGAATAAGTTTGACAATCTTGATATTGTTGTCTATCCAGGCGCTAATGCTGAATTCACTCTTTATGAGGATGAAGGGGATAACTACAACTACGAGAAAGGAATGTATTCCACTATTAAACTTACTTGGAACGACAAGGCAAAGACACTTACAATAGGCAAGCGTCAAGGCACATTCGAGGGTATGCTTGCGTCACGTACATTCAATGTGAAGATTATTGGCGGTGCGTCAAAGACTGTTAAATACAATGGCGCTTCCATGACAGTGAAGTAGCTGTGTTTAAACCTACTAAATGAAAAATGCTTGAAGCTACTCTTACGGGATGTAGAGTGCTTCAAGCTTTATTATAAGTAGGTGGCATTGTGTAATCTAAATAAGTTGTATGTTCATCCCTATAGTGAACTAATTATAATCATTTGCTTGAAAACGAGCGTTAGCCAATTGAAGAAACTTATTAAAACAATCTATTTATATTCCTATTATGAGTAAGGTAAAAAGTATTTATTTTCTTTTACTTTGTGCGTTGCCGATGTTTGCTGTAGCGCAAGATGTTAAGCCCCATAATTTTATGGGTAACTTGTACAATTACATTGAGAACCTTGATGTGTTTGAATTAGGTCAGGAGGAATCCCGTGCCTATTACATACCAGAACATAGCAAATTACTCAATGGACAATGGAAATTCTTCTTTGCTGATACGCCAGAGGGCATACCAGCGAATTTCTATGAAGAGCGTTTTGCTGATGGAAAATGGGCGCTTATAGATGTTCCTTCCAACTGGGAGATGCGTGGATATGGTGATGCCATGTTTCGCAATGTTAGTGCTCCGTTTGCAGCAAAGCCACCTTATGTTCCTCACGACTACAATCCTACAGGCGCTTACCGTACTACATTTACAGTACCAGAAGAATGGAATGGTGAAGAGGTATTCCTACGTTTTGAAAAAGTGGCGTCAGCCTCATTCCTTTGGGTAAATGGACATGAAGTGGGATACAATGAAGGAGCCCAGGAGCCTGCTGAATATAATATCACTCCATATCTTAAGAAAGGTAATAACACATTAGCAATGATGGTTGTGAAATATTCTGATGGTTTCTATCTTGAAGGTCAGGATTATTGGAGATTAGCAGGAATCTTTGATGATGTGTATGTGTATGCAGCTCCAAAGACACGTCTTTTTGACTGGTATGTGACAACCGACCTTGATGCTGACTATAAAGATGCTGACTTCCGTGTTGAGGCAACTATTTGCAGCTATGACAAAACCCCAACCTCAGCACCACTGAAGGTGAAAGGTGTGCTGATGGATGCACAGGGAAAGACTGTGGCTGAACTGGAGAGCCAGACAGCATCTTTTGCGGCAGGTAGCCATAAGCTGTCATTGTCTATGAAGAAGACAATAAAGAACCCACTCAAATGGACATCGGAAACTCCTAATCTCTATTCTCTAAAGATGTATCTGGTTGATGCATCTACAGGAAAGCGTATTGACTCCGCTACAAAAGAGGATGCACGACAGGATGTCGGCTTCAAAAAGACGGAGATGATAAATAATGTGTTCTATCTGAATGGAAAGCCTCTCAAGGTCAACGCCCAATGTTCGCACATGCAAGATCCTGACAATGGACATTGTGTGAATGATGAACTCATACGCAAGGACATGACCATTTTGAAGCAGTTCGGATTCAATGGAGTTCGTACCAGTCATTATCCACCTGCACCTCGCTACCTCGAGTATGCAGCGCGATATGGCTTATATATAATAGATGAGGCTGGTGTTGAGGCTCATGCAACGGAATATGTGTCTTCCGACAAGCGTTTCATACCGATGTATCAAGAGCGTGTTCGCAGAATGGTGCTGCGTGACCGCAACCAGCCTGCTGTGTTGTTCTGGAGTGCTGGAAATGAGAGTGGCGAGGGACCAAACATCGGTGAGGTCATCAGAGAGGGACGTAAGTACGACTCCACTCGTTGGTGGATGTATGGCGGTAATGCCTACAGTCATCCTGATGAGGAAATTATAGGCCCTCGTTATCCTACACCTCTTGCTCTCGATCTCAAAGTAGGAAAGCATGGGGATGGCGACGTGCGTCCATCTTTCATGGATGAATACATTTCTGTAGCAGGAAATGGCGGAGGACTGTTTGACGAGATGTGGCGTGCTATATATACTCATGAGCGTTGTATTGGTGGTGCTGTGTGGGATTTTGTGTCTCCAGGACTCACTCAGACTGCTCGTCGTCTGCCTGACCTCTCGCCTCGAAATGTGCCGGCTCATATCATGGGTAATGCAAAATTGGTGACCGACAAGCGTAATAAGAAGAACCATGTGATAGACCTCAGCGGACATGACGAGTGGGTCGAAGTGTATCGTGATGACAGTCTTGAGGTGACAGGCAACTCGTTAAGTATCAGTTTCGATGTGTTCCCTCGCAAGCTTATCAGCTCTTGCGGTTCGTTTGTTACTAAGGGCGAGTGGCAGTTTGGTGTGCAGCAGGATGGTAAGGATAAGATTAAATTCTATATACATACAAATAAAGCGCCTGCTTCACAGAATGCTAATCAGGGTTATTCACGCAGAGAGGCGAAGAACTATCGCTATGTGTTGGAAGCTCCACTTCCTGCCGACTGGGAAGAGCATTGGCATAATGTAGCAGCAAGTTATGACGGCAAGCAGATGACAATTTGTATTGATGGACAGCAAGTTGCTGCTGCTCCTGCCGAGGGAAACATCATAAATGCGCCGTTCCCAGTGAATATTGGTCGTAACGAGCAGACTCATGGACAGGACACTCATGTGCATATCTGCGATGCTTTGATGGACAATGTGGTGATTGCTAATAAGTATGGTGAACTCCTGCATCTTGATTTCGAACAGGAGCAGAAGGGAGATAAGTATTTCAGTTATGGCATCGGTGCGCGAACTTACGGCACAATATGGCCTGACCGCACAATCCAGCCAGAAATCTATCAGATGAAGAAGGTAGCCCAACCTGTTTCATGCAAGCTGCTTAGCTGCGATGAGGGATTGGTAGAGGTGTGGAACCGCAATCATTTCCTCAATATCTCAGAATATGATTTAGGATGGCAGCTTTTCGAGGATGGCAATTGCATTCAGCAGGGAAAAATAGAACTCGACTTGGATCCTCTTAGTAAGCGTGTCATAAAGGTGCCTTACCAGCGCCCATCACTCAAGCCGGGCTGCGAATATCGTTTGATGTTTACAAGCACTCTGAAGAAAGATGAGATATGGGCCCAGAAAGGACATATCGTGGCTTGGGATCAGATAGAACTGCCTTGGCGTCAGCCTGCGATGGTAAGCGACAAGACAGTTGGCAAGGTGACACTCACTAAAACGACAGATGCCATAATCGTCGAAGGAGAGGATTTTGCTTATGGCTTTACTGCTGACGGTCAGCTCTGCAGTATCAAACAGGGTGACGAGGAGTTGCTCAAGGAACCTTTGTCGTTTAATGTTTGGAGAGCTCCTTTGGCTGTAGAGGTTGATAGCTGGAGCCAGTGGAATGTTGGTTATACAAACAGAAAAGATTGGAACGGTAGCCAGATTGCTAACGAATATTACAGCAACAATTTGGACCAGATCACCAGAATGCCTATTTCATGCGAGGCTTACGAAGCAGGAGGGCAGGTGTATATCAATGTGCGTTGCTTCTCTCAGTTTGGAGCTGTCTATTCTGCTGCGCTTGATGCTTATATCTTTGGTATCAGATATACTGGCTTCTCTGAAGTTTATGAGTATCGCATCAATGGCGATGGAAAGATATCTCTGCATCACACGCTCGAACCAGAAGGTCAAATGCCAGCACTTCTGCCTCGCATTGGATTGACAATGACTCTCAACGACAAGATGCAGCAGGTTAAGTGGTATGGTCGCGGTCCTGAGGAAAATTATCCTGACCGCAAGACAGGCTATGCTATTGGTGTGTATGACAAGACTGTGGATGACATGTTTGAACCTTATCTCATTCCGCAGGATTGTGGATTGCGCTGCGACAACCGCTGGCTCACTATGGCATCTTCTCAGGGCAAGGGCATTCGCTTCTCTATGGATCAGCCTTTCAACTTCAATGCCTACAACTATAGCACGGAGAATCTGACAAAGGCTGTATATACATACCAGCTTCAGCGTCAGAATGGTGTTACACTCAACCTTGACTACAACACTACTGGTGTTGGATGTACTGCTTGTTATGTTCTTCCTGGCTATCAAGTTAAAGCAACAAAATACGAAAGAAACATCTCAATCGAGATGGTACGATAACATATTATAACATGTGAAATGAAGGACTCGCTATCGAATGGCGAGTCCTTTTTTTGCTTGTATGTTGCAGACGATAATGTGAGAATAAAATAGCTGGAGTGTTGTACAAAAATTATCATTTGCAAATAAAAGGTATGAAATAGTGTGCAAAATGTTGTTAGATGAGGGATTTTTGAGCAAGATTATTATTTTGTTATTGCTTTTTATTGTCAATTTGATAGTTTTTAGCGAACTTTGCACTAGATAAGGATAAAAATATTCGTTCTTGTCGATTTTATCTACGTTGTAGATTGTATTTTGGGTAAAGATAAAAAGATTATATTCATCATAACGAAATTGTTTATGGCAGAAACATTGGAAGTAAAGGAACTTGCCGAAGTGGCAGTCCGTTTTTCAGGTGATTCTGGCGATGGTATGCAGTTAGCCGGAAACATCTTCTCTACAGTGTCAGCTACTGTAGGTAATTCAATTAGTACTTTCCCTGACTATCCAGCAGATATCCGCGCCCCACAAGGTTCGCTTACTGGTGTGTCTGGTTTCCAGGTTCACATTGGTGCTGATCAGGTTTACACTCCTGGCGACAAGTGCGATGTGCTCGTAGCAATGAATGCTGCTGCGCTCAAGACACAGTACAAGTTTGCTAAGCCAGGTGCTGCCATTATCATCGACACTGATTCTTTTGGTGCGGCAGACCTCAAGAAGGCAAACTTTGCTACAGAGGATTATCTCGGCGAGATGGGCATCGACCCAGACCGTGTCATCGCTTGCCCTATCACTCAGATGGTCAAGGATTGTCTTGCAGACTCTGGCATGGATGTTAAGGCTATGCTCAAGTGCCGCAATATGTTCGCTCTCGGACTCGTTTGCTGGCTCTTCGACCGCGACCTCGACATCGCTTTCAACTTCCTCAAGGAGAAGTTCGCTAAGAAGCCAGGTATTGCTGAGGCTAACATCAAGGTTATCCAGGCTGGTTACGACTATGGACACAACACTCACTCAAGTGTTGCCAATGTATATAGAATTGAGACTAAGAACAAGGTGCCAGGACGCTACATGGACATCACTGGTAACAAGGCTACAGCATACGGCTTCATCGCTGCTGCTGAGAAAGCTGGCTTGAAGCTCTACCTTGGTTCTTACCCTATCACTCCTGCTACAGATGTTCTTCATGAACTCTCTAAGCATAAGTCACTCGGCGTTACAACAGTACAGTGTGAGGATGAAATCGCTGGTTGCGCATCTTCACTTGGCGCTTCATTCGCTGGTGCTCTTGCCGTAACTTCTACATCAGGTCCTGGTATCTGCTTGAAGTCTGAGGCAATGAACCTTGCAGTCATCATGGAGCTCCCACTCGTAGTGCTCGACGTACAGCGTGGTGGTCCTGCTACAGGTCTTCCTACAAAGTCAGAGCAGACAGACCTTCTCCAGGCTCTCTTCGGCCGTAACGGTGAAAGCCCAATGCCGGTAATTGCTGCTACAAGCCCAACAGACTGCTTCGACGCTGCTTATGCTGCTTCAAAGATGGCTCTTGAGCACATGACTCCAGTCATCCTTATGACAGACGCTTATATCGCAAATGGCTCAGGAGCATTCAAACTCCCTAACCTTGCTGACTATCCAGCTATCAACCCTCCATACGTGCCAGAAGACATGAAGGGAACATGGACACCTTATATGCGTGCTGAGAACGGCACTCGCTACTGGGCTGTTCCTGGTCGTCAGGGCTTTGAGCACATCCTCGGTGGTCTTGAGAAGGACGACAAGACAGGTGCTATCTCTACAGCTCCAGACAACCACGACCTTATGACTCGCAAGCGTCAGGCTAAGATTGATGCAATCCCAGTGCCAGACCTCGAAGTTATCGGCGACAAGGATGATGCTGATCTCCTCATTGTAGGTTTCGGCGGCACATACGGACATCTTCACGCTGCTATGGACGAGATGCGTGCTGCAGGCAAGAAAGTTGCTATGGCACAGTTCAAGTTCATCAACCCACTTCCAGCCAACACTGCTGAGGTGCTTAAGAAGTACAAGAAGGTGGTTGTTGCAGAGCAGAACATGGGTCAGCTTGCAGGATGGCTCCGCATGAAGGTTGACGGCTTCTGCCCAGAGCAGTACAACGAAGTAAAGGGTCAGCCATTCGTAGTGGCAGAACTCGTTGAGGCATTCACAGAGATTATTAACAAGTAATTACAAAAACAACAAAGATTGTAACTACTCGGCTATCTACTTTTTAAACAAAGATTCAACCAAATTCAACCCAAATTCTGTAGTATAGATATTTTGGCAGTTGAATTCCCAGAGCCAAGGCTCTAATTTGGTAGAATCTTTGTTGAAAAATCATAGGATGAGTAGTAACCAAAGATTCAACCAAATTCAGCTATAATGACAGATTCTGAAACGTATGCTATCATAGGTGCTGCAATGGAGGTGCATCGTCATTTGTATTGTGGATATGTTGAGCATGTGTATCAGTTGGCATTGGCAAAAGAATTTGCTTATCGTGGCATTCCTTTTGAAAGAGAAGTAGAAATACCAATTTCGTATAAAGGAGAGCCTTTAGGTGCAAATTACAAAGCTGATTTTGTTTGTTATGGAAACATTATCGTTGAATTGAAAGCCGTTACAGAAATCACTTCAATGCATAAGGCTCAGATTCTGAATTATATAAAAGCAACAGGTTTTTCAAGAGGTGTTCTTATCAATTTTGGTGAAGACAACCTAAAATATGAACGATATACAAACAATTGGAATGGATAGTTCTTCCGTTTCGCAAATTTGGTTTGAATTTGGTAGAATCCTTGTTAAATAAAAATATCATCTATGTTTACAGCAAATGATTTCAAGAAAGGACAGCCACGTTGGTGTCCTGGATGTGGAGACCACTTCTTTTTGGCAAGCTTGCACAAAGCAATGGCTGAAATAGGCGTAAACCCTTGGGACACAGCCGTTATCTCTGGTATCGGTTGCTCTTCACGTCTCCCTCACTATATGGCTACTTACGGCATGAACACTATTCACGGTCGTGCAGCAGCTATCGCAACAGGTTGTAAGGTTGCTAACCCAGACCTCGCTGTATGGCAGGTGTCTGGTGATGGCGACGGTCTTGCTATCGGTGGTAACCACTTCATCCACGCAAATCGCCGTAACATCAACCTCAATATGATTCTTCTCAACAACCGCATCTACGGTCTTACTAAGGGTCAGTATTCTCCAACATCACCACGCGGATTCGTCAGCAAGTCTTCTCCTTATGGAACAGTTGAGGACCCATTCCGTCCAGCAGAACTCTGCTTCGGTGCTCGCGGCCACTTCTTCGCTCGTGCTGTTGCCACTGATGCTCCTGGCACAGTTGAGATTCTCAAGGCTGCCTACAACCACAAGGGTGCTGCTGTATGCGAAATCCTTCAGAACTGCGTCATCTTCAACAACGGCACTCATGATGCTGTTTACAGCAAGGAAGGTCGTGCAGAAAATGCTATCTACCTCAAGCATGGCGAGAAGATGGTGTTCGGTAAGGACAACGAATACGGTATCGTTCAGGAAGGCTTCGGCGTTAAGGCTGTTAAGCTTGGCGAGGACGGCTACACTATCGACGATGTACTCGTCCACGATGCTAAGTGTGAGGACAACACTCTCCAGCTCAAGCTTGCTGAAATGGAGTGGCCTGTAGCACTCGGCGTAATCCGCGATGTTGACGCTCCAACATACGATGACTGCGTTACTGCTCAGATTGAAGAGGTTAAGGCTGCTAAGAAGTACCACAACTTCGCAGAGCTCCTCGAGACAAACGACATCTGGGAGGTTAAGTAATAGACCCCAACACAATATAAATATATAAAAGGCACTCCATTGGGGTGCCTTTTTTGTTGCTTCATAATTGTCGCTATGTATGTTGTATTATCACAAACCTACCGCATGCTTATTCTTGTGTTGTATGACTTTCCTGCCATGGGAATGGCAGGCTACCAGTGTCATATCCATAATGGGATATAGTCGTTAATGCATAGCAAATTCTTAATTGACTACGTCGAACCTTCGGGTTCTTAACTCTTAATTTTCCGTTGCTTTTATACTGACGAGAATGCGTATTTTACACCCTTGAAACGAGACGAGGTAAACAGTAGATGCTTTGGCTCGTCAAGTATAGATGCTTTCGCCCGTCAAGCATATATTCTTTCGCTCGTCAAGCATCAAGGCGTTAAAGGACATTGTATTTAGTGGTTGTTTCGTGTGATTGAGAGGAGCTGTTAGCATTGGCTCGGCTTCTGTGACCGAGCATTACACAGCATACTGCTTAAGTATTTTCACTCCGAGTAATTTTGATCCGTACGACAGCTACCTTAGACCCGTTGACAGAAGCGAAATGTCTCGTGATAGAGGTCTAAGTGTGCGCCCTGTTCGTCGCAAGTAGGGCAGATTCACCTTCTGCTCCCTTATGGGCGTGGGCATAATGAAATTCAATAATAATGAAGCTTTCCATTTTGGGGTGGAGAGGCGTGTTGAATTAAGAGTTAAAATTTAAGAGTTAAGATTTGGCAATGCGTTTAACTGTCATTGGTAAATCTTCATTTTTTTATTTTGATCAAGTGAAAAATCAAAAATTAACATTTAATATTTGACATTTTGAGTTAACTGCGTAATATACACATATATATAGGAGAAAAAATGTTAAAAGTATGACTTCTGACACCTTTGAACTTTTAACAAAATTGGGGAGTTCATCGGAAAAATACCAAGCGGAGTGGCTCTAATTAGGTTGAATTTGGTTAAATCTTTGTTTAAAAATCATCTTCTCAGGTGGTTAACTGAATATTACTGGGCTTCCATCCGCCTGTAAAGATACAGAAAATGATTGTATTTAGAAAGCCTTTTTTGTGTTTATATTAATAGATGTGGCCATTGTTTTGATTTAGTCAATTTTGCATGTAACGATGCCCAACAACGTCACCTTGCGTTGCGAGGTAACGCTAACTTGCTTTACGAGGTAACGTAACATAGCGTTACGGGGCAACTCTATAGAGCCTCTCTAACTCCCCCTAAATGGGGGAGAATTCCATCCAGCGTAAGCCAATCCTTGTTTAAAAATAGCAGACTATTTACCGCCCATTTCCCCATTTTGTTAAAAGTATAAATTGTTGTGTTTTGTGTATATTTTTGTATATCTGCGTATTACAAATGTCAAATGTTAAAAATATGTTTTTAAAAGTCAAGTTTGAATCAATTTGCCTCGACCTTAAACACTATTCGCCATGATTTCTTTTTCACCCCAAATGACGGCCTGATATTGCAAAATTTTCCTTACTTATCAGATTAGAAGATGCAGTCACCTTTAGGGATTTCTGCTCGCTCTATACACATTATATAGTATATAGGCATGTAGGTGACATTATCCTTTGTATATACTTCGCGTTCATTGTCAAGCACTATACCCGATGGGATATTGTACTCCTTGTCTGCCATGAATTTGTCAAGTGCTTTGTGCGATGTGAAGTCCTTACCTGACTTAACTTCAATAGGCAATACCGTCATTCCAGCCACATTGTTTACAAGATAGTCAACCTCGCCCTTCTTTGTGTTATCATAATAGAAAAGGTCATGCCCATGTGCTTTTAGCTCCTGAGCGACCACGCTCTCGTAAACTGAACCGAGGTTGATGCTGCGTTCATCCTTCATTACAGGGACTATATTGTACTCGTACAATCGTCCTGTGAGCATTCCGACATCGTTGAGATACAGTTTCAGAAGGTTCTTGTGAACAGACTCTGACAGAGGATATTTGGGATTGGAGATAGCATGTACATCGAGGGCGATACCTGAGGATATGAGGTATTCAAACTCTTCAACGTACCATTCGAATCGGTCACCCTTCTTATTGCGGATGTCCTTTGCTACAATACGTTTCTTCTTATTTTCCATCTGAGACACAATCATATCGTAGATACGGCGTATGAGAAGCTTCTTGCTTGACTCCTTCTCGTATTTGGCGGCATCTTCCTTATACAGATTGCGGATGGATTCCTGAACCTCACGAACTCGTACGATGTTGTGAGTTTCCATATATGTGTTGACTGCATCAGGCAGACCACCCACCAGCAGATACTTCCTGAACTCGCCAAGCAGATTTTGATGCTGTGCCTCAGAGACTGAAACCTGTCGCTTGTAGCAATCACGCTCCTTCCACAACCATTATCTTGTCGTTGCCAGAGCGCAGATGTGCCTCAATATCTGTGCTGATTTTTCTGTAGAGCATAGTCAAATTACACTTTTTGCTAGTTTTTGTACTTGCAAAATTACACTTTTCCCTTTATATGCGCATCAGAAAATTACACTTTTTCTTGTTTTTGTCCATGTCAGGGTATTTCTTAATGAATTTTCACTATATCTGCATATCTGTAATTGTATGCCAATGATTCTTTTTTGATATAAGGATGTCGCGAATTGCGACACCCAGAGGGCATGCTACTTTGCTTCGACCTTAAACACTATTCGCCATGATTTTTTTTCATCGTTCCAGCTGGTGCTGTTGATGATGAACTTGCCTATTTCCTTTGTGGAGGCAACATGTGTGCCGATGCATGGACATACGTCGTAGTCGCCAATGCGTACAAGGCGGAGCGTTTCGCTGGCGTTTTCAGGCAGTTTGTCGAGTTTCACTCCCTCTGGAATGGTGTCACGAGTGACAAACTCGTAAGTGACTGGGAGGTCTTGCTGTATGAGTTCGTTTAGCTTGTTCTCTATTTCTGTCACCTGGTCGGCTGACGGACAGGCGTCGAGAGTCCAGTTTATCTTGCTTTTCTTGCGTTCGATGTGTGCGTTTTTTGAGCGTTCGCATCCGAACATTCGTACCATAGTCTGATTGAGAAGATGTTCTGCTGTGTGAGCAGGTGGAAACTCATCTTTATTGTGATCGTTGAGTATTGGTTGTGATTCGTTCATATTTTTTGTTAAATGATAATGTGATGATTATTGCGAAGACAAGGACTGTGGGATTGTTAAGAGCCGCTGTATTTGTCTTCAAGATATCTCATATAGACTCTCACAGCAGTTTCTACCATGCGGATGCATGGGCGTTTCTTGTAATATTCGTCTGTTCGTGCCTCTGGCGTGGCAACAATCTGTATCTCCGGTATTGTGCCGTCAGCACGCTTTTTGTTGAGTCCTAAGAGGTCCTTGCAGATGATGGAGCCTGTCTGAGAGCGGAAATCCTCTGCAAGTCGCTGCACCACCTCATAGTTCTTCTTTTTCAGTTCTTGGTTGGGGTAGGAGTCATTATTGCTGTTGGCGCTGTCTTCGATGTTTGTCACCTCTAAGCCAGCAAGCATGAAAATGCCGCATGCTGAGCCGCATGTCTCTCGCATTCTGCCTATGCCTCCTCCGAAAGAGCCGGATATGTGAGCAGCAAACTCCTCAGTCATGCCATACTTGTCGGCAAAGGCAAGCACTACAGACTGCGAGCAGTTGTAGCCCTGCTTGAAAAATGCGACAGCCTTTGCTACTCTATTTTCTGTTTCTGTATTCCAATCCATGGTAAGTGCGAATTTCTTGCAAAATTACAACATTTCACAGCATCTGTATGCTTTCAAACTAATAATTATTCATAATTTTGCAAATATTATGTATTGACAATAACAATCGGAGATATGTTACGAGTAATAGACATTTCAGAAGGGACAAGTGTTGACGGACCGGGTCTGCGCACATCAATATATTTTGCTGGCTGCACTCATTGTTGCGAGGGCTGCCATAATCCTCAGTCGTGGGACCCTATGGCTGGGCGTGACGTGACAGAAGATGAGTTGTTGAAGATTATCGACTACAATGATTTTCCTGTCACATTCTCTGGAGGTGACCCATTTTACAATCCAGAGGTGATGGCGCATTTTGCAAGGCGTATAAAAGAAGAGCAGGGCAGGAATATATGGTGCTATACGGGTTATACTTGGGAGTACATAATCGACAATGAGCGTTTCCGTTCATTGCTGGAGCAGATAGATGTGCTTGTTGACAGTCCGTTTGTTCTCTCTCGCCGTAATACCGAACTGCGTTTCAGAGGCAGCGACAACCAAAGGATAATAGATGTGCAGGCGTCATTGAGGGAGGGCAGGCTTGTAGATATTACAAA
>JAKSLL010000092.1 GCA_024401215.1 Bacteroidaceae bacterium | reverse complement strand
TGAACATGTTTGTTACAAAGTGAGCCTGCCAAGCAACCTCAACGATGAAACGAACAGCCATACGAGTATCCTTGTTTGCACCACAGAATGCATCAACTACATAAAGGTTCTTGTTGCAAAGCTCCTTAACAGCGAGATCCTTAACTGTTGCCCAAACATCCTCAGACATTGGGTGGTTGTCGTTCTTGTAGTCGTCAGAAGTCCACCATACAGTGTCCTTTGAGTTCTCGTCCATAACGATGTACTTGTCCTTAGGAGAGCGACCAGTGTAGATACCAGTCATTACGTTTACTGCGTTGAGTTCTGTGTTCTGACCAACCTCGTAACCTTCGAGACCAGCCTTTGTCTCTTCCTCGAAGAGTACTTCGTAAGAAGGATTGTGTGCAATCACTGTAGAACCAGTGATGCCATACTGTGTCAAATCTAATGCCATAGTAATGTTAATATTATTAATAAATGAATAAATTTCCTAAAATTCTTTGTTGGATAGGCACGCCATAAAATAACCCTTTATTGCCTATTCAATGACAAAGGTAGTGATTTTATTTAATTATGCTATAAAAAACTAAATTGATTTACATCTTTGATAAAAATAATTATCATAAATCAGTGTTTTTTATCTTCATTTTGTAAAAGACATGTGTCAAAATGTGGTGTGAAGCATTTTGGCACATGTCTCTCTATGATTGTCTTATGACTTATTAGCTTTTGCAAGTTCTTTTTCCTGTCTTCTTGCTTCGTCTTGTTCTTCTTTTGCCAGCTGGTAGTTATTGATAATAGCTCCAGTTACAAGGTTCAGAAGCAGGAATGCTGACAGCGTGAACCACAACACATGATATGTTGTTATTATTGCAGGACTTGTCTTTATAAGTCCATATTCATAAGCGGTAATATGATTATATCTGATGTCTGTCCAGTCTTCACCTGTCAATTCTCTGAAAAGTGTGAACATCGCCTCTCCTAAAGTGCCGAATGGGTCTTCTGAGTTTGAAGGGGCGTTAGGGGCTTTTTCTATAAACAGCTCGTATTTCTCTTTCTGTTCTTTTGACAGTTTTTCTGGATTCGGAAGTTTGAAAAGGCCGACTCCTATGATAGCAAACAGGTATATGAAAATCAAGAAGAGAATGACATTATAGAACATCGCTGTCATTGACTTGACGAGGACTGTGATGATAAGCTTGATTTCCTTTGCAGCTCGAAGAAGGCGCAACACACGGAACACTCTCAAAACTCGCAACGCCATCATTGCAGAAGCATTAGCAACAAATGTCTCTGGGATGTAGCCTATAACAACGAGAGTAAGGTCGAAAATGTTCCATCCGTCCTTAAAGAAGCTTACAATATCTTTAGCTGCGATGAAACGGATTATGATTTCAGCAGTGAATATCCATAGAATAATGGATTGAACAAGTTTTATTGTTTCGTTGTTGTTGTATGTCTCAACACCGATAAGTATTGAGTTTATAAGTATCACACATGTAATACTTAATTCGAAAAATTTGTTTGTAGAAATCTTTCTACATATACCTTTTATTGAAGCCATGAGTAATGTGTATGTTTTTTTTGAATTAGTAGGTTTTCAATGCAGAGTACTAAATAACACCTACTTATTTATAAAACAATTCTTTCCGCTTCTATATTATCCTCATTGAGGAAAAGACTTGCGCAGTCACGGAATTTTGAAGGAGATTCACTTGTATAGTATTTGCACTTGCCGTTGGTGCTGATACGTGTCTCCATTTCTGCATGTCTATGAAGATAGTATTCCAAACTCTCTGCAATGTATTTGCCTTGTGGTATGAGTTGGATGCCGTTTGGCAGATATTTGTTTATCTTGTTTATCAGCAGTGGATAATGTGTGCAACCAAGAATAATAGTGTCAATAAGGCTGTCTTTTGAGAGTAGCTTGTCAAGGCTGTCTTTTACAAAATAGTCTGCTCCAGGTTTGTCAAATTCATTGTTTTCGACGAGAGGCACCCACATAGGGCATGCCTGGCCGACGATAGATGTGCCTGGGTGTAGTTTCTCTATTTCGAGTTTGTATGACTCAGACTTGATTGTTCCCTCTGTTGCCAACACACCTATATGCTTAGTCTTTGATATGCTGCCAACAATCTCTGCAGTAGGTCTGATGACTCCTAACACTCTGCGGTCGGGAGCGTTTAGCGGAAGATATTGCTGCTGAATTGTCCTTAGTGCTTTTGCTGATGCTGTGTTGCATCCAAGAATTACCAATGGGCACCCCATGTCAAATAACTTCTTTACTGCTTGAAGAGTAAATTCATACACTACATCAAAAGAGCGTGTCCCGTATGGGGCACGCGCATTATCTCCGAGGTAGATATAGTCGTATTTGGGAAGGCGTTTTCTTATTCCGTCAAGTATTGTCAATCCACCATATCCGGAATCAAAAACACCTATCGGGGATGTGTCCATCTTATTTGATACCCAATTTTGTTAATACTGCATCTGTGCAATCTTCAGCTTCACCCTCTGAACTTATGTAGGGGTATGCATTTGCGTCTGTGTTGAGAATAAATGCATATTTATTTGCTTTGCCAACTTCAGCTATAGCCTCCTTGAGCCTTTCTGTTACAGGCTGCATGAGCTCTTCCTCTGACTTTGCAAGCAGTTCCAATGCCTCTTTTTTGAATTGTATGCTCTGATCCATAAGCATTTGAAGCTCTTTCTGTCGCTTGAGCATGATATTCTCAGGAAAAGACTTCTGACCGTCAATATATTCTGCGTATTTCTTAGAGAAGTCGCTTTCTGAACGCTCCAGCTCTTTGTCGTAAGCATCTTTCAGTTCTTCAAGGCTTTTTATCGCTTGAGCATATTCTGGCATTGCTTTCATCACTTCATTGAATGAAAGGTAGCCAAAGTGTTGATGCTGGATAATAACTTCCTTCGCCTCTGTTTTAGGCTCAGAAACAGGAAGCGCTGTGTCTTGTGCAGACATAGTGCCTGCACAAGATAACAGCGCTAATATTGCAATAATCTTTCTCATTAAGAAGACTTATATTACTTTACACCAAGTTTAGCCTTTACCTGATCTGTAACATCAGTACCAGTTGTGCCTACGAATGGGAGGCTCTGAGCGTCGAGGATATAAGCGAAACCGCCTGCTGCTCCAACTTCCTGAACAGCTTTCATCACTTTGTCCTGGATTTCACCCATCTTAGTCTGATATACTCTCTGAAGTTCCTGCTCACTTGTCTGTCCGAACTGTGCATATTCGTCGTAAGCCTTCTGAAGCTCCTGCTCACGGTATGTACGGAGAGTCTCTGACAAACCAGCCTTCTCCTTCTCGTAAGCTTCAGCCTTTGTCTGTAATTCAGTCTGCTTGCGCTGAAGTTCGTCCTGGAATTGTTTCTGAAGATTCTGAATTTCTGTCTGTGCTGCTGTAGTCTCAGGCATTGCCTGTGCGATAGCTGCAGTATTTACATGACCAATCTTCTGTGCAAACATTGTCATTGGCAATGCGAGGAGCATTGCGATAATCAACTTTTTCATTTCCTTTTTTGTTTATTGTTATTTATTAATTATTCAAAATTATCTGGGGTATTAGAAAGCATTCGTTTCATGCTCTAATTAATTGAAATATCCAAGTTTTTGAAGTACATCGTCGCTGATATCAATCTTTGGTGAGGCAAAGATAATGCTTCCTCCTGAAGCGCGGTCGAGCACAAGCTGGTAGCCTTTTTGATCGCTGATATCCTTGACAGCATTGTAGATCTCATCTTGAATAGGAGCAAGCAAGCTTTGGCGTTTCTTATAAAGCTCACCTTCGCTTCCGAAGTATTTCTTCTTAAGGTCGCTTGCCTCTTTTTCTTTGGCCATGATAGCCTCTTCTGCTTTTGTCTTCTGTGCGTCAGAGAGGAATACGGACTCTGACTGGTATTTCTTGTAAAGAGTTTCTGCTTCAGAAAGAAGGGCGTCAACCTCAGCCTCCCATTTTTTTGATACCTGATTGAGCTGTTCATTTGCTCTCTCATAGGCAGGGATGTTTTTAAGGATATACTCCATATCTACTAATGCATACTTCTGCGCGTTTGCTGCAACTGAGGCAACAAGAACCATAAGTGATAAAATAATCTTCTTCATAAACTTTCTTCCCCCGCCTCCTTATTTTATTTTGGAGGAGTAGAATGTTTGTGGGGGAGAATTCTACTTGATAGTTTATACTCTTTTGCTGCAAAGATATGTAGCTCTTGCTTTGTCTGCAAGCGGAGTTTGTATAATTGATATAGGGTTTCCCCTATGGATGATATTAGAACTCCTGACCGAGGATGAAATGGAACTGGCTTCCGCTATAGCTCTTTGAACCGTTTATGTTGTCGAATCCGTATGCCCAGTCAATACCCATCATACCTACCATTGGGAGGAAGATGCGCACACCAAAACCTGCAGAGCGCTTCATGTCGAACGGATTGAACTTCTTCATCTCTGTCCATGCATTACCTGCTTCAGCAAATGCGAGTGCATAGATGTTTGTTGAACCCTGGAGCATGAGAGGGTAACGAAGTTCCATTGACATACGGTCGTAAGCATAGCCATAGTTGTATCCTTGGGTGAGCGCGCCATTGTCGTAACCGCGGAGTCCAATAGTCTCTGAATAGTATGTTGATGAATAGCCTGACATACCATCACCACCCATATAGAATGTCTCAAATGGTGACTTCTTGTACTTGCTGTAATGACCAAGCAGACCGAAATCGAAACGAGTCATGAGAACGAAGCACTTAGGTGCGTTTCCAAGCGGAGTGTAGAACTTTGAGTTGAATTTCCACTTGTGATATTCTATCCAGCGGTATTTGCGCTTCATGTCGTCTTTGTAGTCTGCATCATAGTAGCTTGTTGCCATATTCTTGTAATCCACGCCGTCCCACAATGAGTATGGAGGTGTGAACGATACAGAAGCGCTGATTTGTGAACCGCGGCGTGGGAACATTCCGTTATCTATAGATGTACGTGAGAGTGACAATGTGAGGTTGATGTTATTACATTTTCCGTTTGTCACAAGGAAGTATTCCCAGTCTTTCATCATATAGAGCGTATAACCCAGAGCTGCCTGGAATTGGAAGTTTGTATCTGGCCAGTTCAAACGCTTACCAAAACCAATATTAACGCCGAAGAGCTGGATATACTTGTCTGGGTCATAGTAGCTTGAATAGTTGTTGTAATAAGAACTGTTATAACTTCCAAGACCATACATTGATGAGTACATGTTGTTATAATATGCACTATTATAGTAGCTGCTGCTGATGTCTGTCTGGCGAGAGAAGAATGTGCTTACAGAGAACATGTTAGGACGCTTGCGGCCAAACCATGGATCCATGAATGAGATGCTGTATGATTGGTAGTAAGTACCGTTCGTAGAACCAGAAATTTCCAATTCCTGTCCATCTCCCTGTGGTATTATACCTCTGTGGTTGCGATTCTTTCCTATCAGGTTGCGGATGGAGAAGTTAGTGAATTTGAGTCCAATCTTACCGATGAGTCCTGTCTGTCCCCAGCCGAGGGAGAATTCAATCTGGTCACTTGCTTTAGGAGTGAGACCAAGGTTGAGGTCAACAGTTCCGTTTACTGGGTCTGGCATTGGCTTAAAGTCTATCTGCTCTGGGTCAAAATGTCCCATCTGGGCAATCTGCTGATATGACATCTTAAACTCATCCATGCTGAAGAGGTCGCCAGGCTTGAGTTTCAACTCACGGCGCACAACTTCCTCATAAACTCGAGTGTTACCATAAATCTTGATTTTGTTGATAGATGCTTGCTGACCTTCATAGACACGAATCTCAAGGTCGATAGAGTCGCCGTCAACAGTCACTTCGTGAGGTGACACCTGATTGAAGACGTAGCCGGCATTGTAGTATTCGTTGCTGACAGCGTCATCATCCTTGCTCAAGCGTTTAGAGATATGTGTCTGGTCATATACATCACCATGTTTCATGCGTAATTTGCTCTCGAGCCATTCTGTAGGGTATATAGTGTTGCCAACCCATTTGATATCACGCACATAATACTTGTTTCCCTCATCAATGTGGAGGTAAACATTTACGGTGTTGTCGCCGAGGTCAACGATACTGTCGGCATAGATATTTGCATCACGGAAACCAAGTTCGTTGTATTTCTCGATGACACGGTCTTTATCTTCTTGGAATTTCTCCTCTACAAACTTCTTTGTCTTGAGGAAACTCTTGAATCCCTTTTCGTTTGTCTTCTTCAAAAGACCGCCAGAGAAGAAGTTGCCATTGAATTTCTTTGTTGCAAGATGATCGTTTCCTGTAATGAAGATTTTGTTCACCTTCACCTTTTCCTTCTTGTCGATGTTGACATCAACAATCATCTGGTCATGGTGAGCAGGGTCATCTTTCTGGAGAATGTCAACAGTAGCATTCTTGAAACCTTTGTCATCAAAGTATCTCTTTATGACGATATTGGCTTTGTCAATCATGTTTGGCGTAATCTGATTGCCTTTCAAGAGTCCAATCTTTTCTTCCAAGTCATCACGCTCAGATTTCTTTACTCCATTGATGTTCAGCTGGGAAACGCGAGGGCGGGTAGCAAGTATGATGTTCAAATACACCTTGTCACCGACAATGCTGTCTGCCTCTATCTTTACAGATGAGAACAAGCCGTGTTTCCAGTATCTCCTGATAGCTTCTGTTATGTCGTCTCCAGGAATAGTGATTCGCTCTCCTACCGACAAGCCAGAGAGTCCGATGAGTATGTAATCTTCAAAATCTTGCGAGCATTCAACATGTATGCCTCCAATCTCGTATTGTTCTGTTTTGCCATATACGATGGTTGGTTTATCCTGCACTTGTGCATGAATGTTATTTGCAAAAGTGAAGGCTATGGTGAATATCATCAATAGTCTTAGAATCTTCATATATATATATAATGTGTAGATCTTTTGTCTTCTTCTTTTCCGAGGTGTATGTTTTTATTTATTTTCTGTAACCTGTTCACCTGTCTTGCCGAAGCGTCGCTGGCGTTTCTGGTAGTCAACGATAGCTTTGCATAAATCTTCTTCTTGGAAGTCAGGCCAGTATGTGTCGGTGAAATAGAATTCAGAATATGCGCATTGCCATAGCAGGTAATTGCTTAGTCGTTCTTCGCCGCCTGTACGAATCATAAGCTCTGGGTCTGGCATGAAAGATGTAGCAAGATGCTCGTCGATAGTCTTGTCGGTGATGTCTTCAGGATTCAGCTCTCCAGCTTTTGCCTTTGCTGCAATCTGCTGAACGGCATTTGTAATCTCCCACTTTGAAGAATAGCTCAAAGCGAGCACCATGCAAGTTGCTGTATTATTTTTTGTGCGCTCTTCGAGGTATCTTACTGACTCTTGCACAACCTTTGGAAGTCTTTCTATCTGTCCGATAACGCGGAAACGTGCGTTATTCTTCATGAAGAGTTCTTCCTCAAGATGCTTGAGGAGCAGAGCCATAAGAGCTGCCACTTCTTCTTCTGGTCGGTTCCAGTTCTCTGTTGAGAATGTATAGAGAGTAAGGTAGTCAATGCCAAGCTTTACAGCGGCAGTCATAATGTCATGCACACGCTCTGCACCCTCTTGATGACCGTAAGTGCGTTCTCTGCCTTGTGCCTTAGCCCAACGGCCGTTGCCATCCATTATGATTGCAATATGGTGTGGCAATCTGGTCTTGTCAACTTGTTCTATATACATTGTCTTTTTATCGGTATCTATAAATTAGTTATCTGTTTCTTAGTGTGACGCCCTCTTTCGCTTGTTTCAAGCAGATTATATGAGCGTCTCATTATCTCTGACCTGTAATTCAGGTGTTTTAGTCATTATTGCATTTTCTGTATTTTGGAAAGAGGTCGTATGAGACATACACCATAGTCCAGCAATATGAGTCTTTATTTTTGAGGAATCCGCTTTGAATCTTGTAGGGGTCCTCTATGCCGTCGAGTTTGTCGCTCATTGCAAATCGCATCGACCAGTCAATGCCGACATTCACTCGTGGTTTGACTTTGTATTTCACTCCAAATCCAAAAGGTATGCTCATCGCAAGCTCCTTGTTGCAGACTGCGAATCCGAGTCCGAACTGGATGTATGGAGAAAATCTCTTATGCCCTTTGAATCCGCCTCCTACTCCATAGCCGAAGAAGTTCGCCTCGTATTGGCATCCCAGTTCGTAAAGGGAGTTGTTAAACTCTGACTTTATGTTGGCATCGGCAGGGAATTTGTTGGCTTCTTTGGCGGCATTGCCTTTTATCTTGCCAAAGCCGAGGTCAAATTTCAATGCCATCCTTGGGTTGAGATTGTATCGCGCCATAAGGGCGCTTGTGGCTGTGTTGTTCTTGTAGAAACCGTTTAGATTGGCGTCACCCATATAGAAGCCTGTGCCTGTCATGGCGCCAAACTCCATCTTGTACTCAAGTTCTTGTGCTTGAGCGCAGATGACAGCAATCCAAAATACGATTATTGTATAGAACCTTGCCATATTGTGCCGTTTTCCTGTATAATCCAGAGTGCGTTATTTACTGCGATGATGCTTGCTGCGCCATCTTCAGCTTTCATCTTTTCTGGAAGCAGGTATAGTTTGTTGTATGTGTGCCAAGTGACTCCGAAATCAGATGAACGGTAGAGGTGTTGGAACTTGCCGTTTTTTGTGCCTATTGCGTAGAGTGCATCTTGGTAGAATGTCATGCTTAGGTTGTCAAGGCGAGGGAGGCTGTAATCATTGTCATGGGTGATTTGTATGTATCCCCAGTCTTGATTAGAATTGCTCTCAGATGATGACACCTTGTACCATACTACAGCGTTTTTATCGTTGTTGCTTGAAATGCCGCCCATGACTACAGAACTGAGGTTGTAGTTTGTTGGCGATTTGCGGTAGAACGAACAGATGTCTGTTTCAGGCAGCATCTCTGTATCAGCTTTACCTTGTACCGCCCATGTCATTAAGTCTGACGAACCGATGATGGAGTCTCCTGCGAGGGCATAGATGTAATAGTTGTCGGCAGCAAGAAGTCTGTCCACTTGCTTGTCTGAAACTTTTGTCCAAGTGGCGATTGACTCTGCTGATGCAGAATAGATGCATCTGTCTGCTCCGAGTCCGTAGAATTTGTTGTTGAAAACCAATACTGACTTACAGTCGATATCAATATTTACTGGTGAAGTCCAATATTCAGCATTTGCCTGATTGGCATAGCTGACAATGTTGCCTCCCTCTTCATTCTTAGCGAAAGCAAAGACATTGCCTTTCATGTAAAACGCCTTATTGCCACCTTTGATGCTGAGGTTTGACTTGACAGGGCTCCACTCTAATGTATCGGTGTTTGTAGAGCATTTGTTGATTTTTACAATATACTCCTTTATGGCGACTCCGCTTGTTGATACACAGAGCATCTTCACGGGCTTTGTGAAGTTTACAGAATCTCTGCCTGATGCCAATAAGTAATAGAGTGAATCCTCTCTTTGATAGAACAGATTGCCATAGCATGTGAATGTAGGGACGACCTTGGTGATGTCTGTCCAGTTTGGCAATGAATCGACAGTATAAATAACTCCGTTTTTCTGGTCTATGTTAAAGTTGATGTCAGAACTGCTAATCATTCGGTTCACAACAGTGTCCTTTGCGTTTCCTTTGCTGTCGTATTTCTTTGTTATAACTTCGCTTGTTATACTGTTAACTCCGAATGTTACTATAGCGCATTCTTCTGTTGTTACAATTTCATCATCCGATGATAGACACGATGAGAAAGAAAGAGTGATAGCCATTGCGACTAATGCCGCAATTGTCCATAATTTGTTTGGATATGATAGAATTTTCATTATTGTTGTAGTACAAATATCTTTTTCGGCTCCATGCCATAGTTCTTTGACTGCATGACAATGCCGAATATCTCAAGTTCGCAAATATATTTTCAAAATGCAAATTTACGAACATTTTTTGCACTTACGAAGGGATAAAGCCGTTTTTAATATTTTTTATATATATTGAGGTGCTATTTAACTACAATTTAGCAACAATTGTCATAAAAAGCAGTTAACTAATGATAAAATAATTCAACTTTCTCAGTTTGGGGAGTTAAAGGGGAGTTAAAGAGGACTTATCGCTTAGCTCGGAGTTAAAGGGACGTTTGTAATATACAGACCTTTGCCCCTTTAACTCTTCTATAACTACCCTTTAACTCCCCAACAATTGGAACGAAATATTTGGTGTTATTCGTTTTCAAGTATTCCGCACAGCTCTTTCATTCCTTCGCTTGCGCCCTTCATTATGTGGTGAACATTTAGGCTTGCGTCACACTTGACATCCTTTGGGTCGATCAAGTAAATCTTGCATTTCTGCTTTGTGTATGAAAGAAGACCTGCTGCAGGATAGACGTTGAGCGATGTGCCGATGACGACGAGTATATCTGCTTCGATGACCTTCTTTATGGCAGGCTCAATCATTGGCACGCTCTCTCCAAACCATACAATGAACGGACGCAGCTGACTTCCGTCTTTGGCTTTGTCGCCCATCTTGATGACTGGGTTGTCCTCTGGCAGTGTGATGATGCAGTTTGGATTATTCGGATTGTTGGTGGATGTTGCTTTCATCAGTTCGCCATGCAGGTGAATGATGTTTGTGCTTCCTGCTCTTTCGTGCAGATTGTCAACATTCTGAGTTATGACAGTTACATCGAATCGGTCTTCAAGGCTTGCTACTATTCGATGCCCCTCACAAGGACTTACTGTGCTCAGCTGCTTGCGTCTCTCATTGTAGAATTCTTGAACAAGCTCTGGATTTCTCCAATAGCCTTCGATGCTTGCAACATCTTCAACTCGATATTGCTCCCAAAGTCCGTTGCTGTCGCGAAATGTGCTGATGCCGCTTTCTGCCGACATGCCTGCACCTGTGAGGAATACTAATTTTTTCATATAATGCGGTTTTGTAAAGATTGTGTAAGGATATGATAAGTAATTCAACTTTCTCAAGTTTGCAACTTGTTCAGTTTTTGGAGTTAATAAATCTTTGTAAAGATACTTAGTATGCCACTTTGCACATTATGCCACACGTTCTTACTCTCTCGCCGATGGCGTCAAGCTCCTCGTGGGAGGCTTTCTCAAGTCCTTGGGCTGGCGTCTCTCTGTCGATAGTGTAAATCATAACTTCTCTTGGCTGGATGGCTTTCACCGTTTCGAGCCAGGGTGTTACAAATTCTTCACCGACATTGCTTGTTGACTTGCCCTCGTATTCGCCATTCATAAACATTGTCTGTATGATGCAGCGATTGCCAAATTCTTTAAGTTTTTCTATTATGGCATTCACATCGTATGAAGCATTGGGACGGTCCACATCATTGATGTAATCTGCTGATATTGTGTCGAGCTTGCAGATGTTGTTGTCAACCTTGCAGAGTGCGTCAAACACTTTCTGCTTCACTATCTGTGTGGCGTTGGTGAGCACGCTGACCTTGGCGTTGGGGAAGTATCTGTCTCTCAGTTCGATTGTGTCGTCTATGATTTCTGGGAAATGAGGGTTGAGCGTTGGCTCTCCATTACCAGCGAAAGTGAACACGTCGGGTGTCGGACCTTCTGCTTTCATCTTTATGAGTTGAGCCTCAAGCGCCTTTCTCACCTCCTCACGGCTTGGCATTTTCTGTTTTGGCACAAAGTCATGATTGAAACCGCATTCGCAGTAGATGCAGTCGAACGAGCAGCACTTGCCATCTGCAGGCAATAGGTTGATACCCAACGATACGCCGAGTCTGCGGCTGTGTATCGGACCGAATATGGGAGAAGGATAAATAACTGTCATTTTCTTTCTTAGCAGATTCCTTTAAGCAATACTAAATCAGGCACCTGCTTGTTTTTTTGAGTTTATTTTGTCGTAAGCGAACCACATTGCGTAGAACAGTATCACAGCCAATATGAATCCGCAGATAGAGTCGATGAGGTAGTGAGCCTGGATGTAAACAGTGGCGCAGCAGAGCAGCAGATACACAGGAAACATCACCCAGAAAAGCCATTTGTTGCCCGTCTTCAAAGCCAGGAGCATGGTCACCGTACTCATACCTACGTGACTGCTCGGGAAAGCCGCCGTAGGTCGTTCGCCAACCTCCTGAGCGCCAAGCACAAGCTGGCTGAATATGCCTTTTATCTCTGGCATGAGCATCTCCGTGTGTGTCTTGAAGTAGTCGCCAATAGCAGGGAATACACCCGTGTCGGCAGCCTCAACTCCTATTGCCTTGAAGTAATACTGCGGACCCGCCACAGGGAGAAATTCGTAGATTATATAATAGATGAAGAAAGAGCCGAGAAACACAAATCCAGCCTTGTCTGCCTGGTTGTAGCGACATAGCATATAGAATATGATTGTCGCGCCCATCATGTAGTAATAGGCGTAATAACCCATGTTGAATGCCTCGCTCCAGAATGTGCTTGTGACGATAGTGTTGAACACCAGCGCAGGCTGGCATCCAAACAATGTCTGGTCAATGCCTGCAAACACGTGGTCGAGGTATGGCAGCTGGCTGCAGAAGTCATAGGTCTCTGGATACCACCATATCAGCCCTAACAATGCAGGGAAGATGCGTAGAATCTTTGTCGCTCTGCAAGGGCGGAATAGGTATATTCCATAAACAACAGCCATAGCTGCAAGCATGAATAAACGTGTGATAATCATGCTTACTGGGTCTGTTATGCCATTCCAGTAAATGCCGATGAGCACGGAAGTGAAGAGCATGTAGATGAGTGTGAGAATCTCCATGCTCCACAATCCCTTCTCGTAATCTTTTCTAAAATAATCTTTGAATGTCATAATTTGATTTTTGTTGTCTGCTTTATGTCAGCAGCGTTAGCGGCAGCAGAGAATGTGTATTCGCCAGCCTCCACCTTCCATCCGTTCTTGTCTTCATCCCATGAGGCGAGCGACATTGCAGGGATAGTCATGGTGAGAGTCTCGCTTTCTCCTGGCTTGAGAAGCTTTGTCTTGGCGAATGCCTTAAGTTCCTTCACAGGCTTCTTTATTCCACCTTCAGGAGCAGATATATACACCTGAACAGCCTCTTTGCCAGCTACCTTGCCTGTGTTTGTAATGATAATGTCAACAGAAATGTCACCTTCGGCGATGTTGTTGTTAATCTTGAGAGATTTGTAGTTGACGCTTATGCCGTTATATTCAAATGTGGTATAGCTCTTTCCGTAGCCGAAAGGATAGAGTGGTGCTGTGCTGCCTTCCTTGTCGAACTGGCGGTAGCCAACATAAATGTCCTCTTCGTAGCGTGTCACGGAGTCGCCTTCCGTGAATGGGAAGTTCTTTGCAGAAGCATAATCCTCATAATTCTTTGCCCATGTCATAGGGAGCTTGCCTGAAGGGTTCACCTTGCCAGACAGAACATCAGCAATGCTGTTGCCTGCTTCCTGACCGCCAAGCCAAGCATGGAGTACAGCGTCAGGCTCAGCAGCGAGAATGTCCTTCATGTCAATGATATTGCCCATGTCGAGCACAATGATGAATGGCTTGTTCTTGGCATGAGCCACCTTGCTGATAGTCTTGATGTTTGCTGCCTCTGCCTCGCTGAGCTGATAGTCGCCAGCTTCATTCTTGCGGTCGCCGCCTTCGCCTGCCATGCGGCAGATGGTGAGGATTGCAGCGTCTGCGCTTGTGAGGTCATCATCCACATCTTTCTCATTAAGAATCATCTCGTCAAACACAGGTATTGCCCAGAAGTTCTCTGACGGCTTCTTCGCCTTCTCGCCTTCAAGGTATTTGTAGTATTTTGCTGCATTGTCGTCAACAACAGCAAAGCCTGCATTGTTCATGCCCTCGCAGAGAGACACCTTGTATTTTCTGTTTACATTGCCTGACCCCGAACCGCCAACAAGGATGTCATAGCTTGCATTGCCATAAAGGGCAACACTCTTATCCTTGCTGATAGGGAGTGCGCCGTTGTTTTCGAGCAGCACCATGCCGTCGCAAGCCACCTCGTGAGTAATCTGGGCATGAGCCTTCAAGTCTGGCTTGTTGCTGTACTTGTATCCTTGTGCCACAGGGCTCTTTGCCATTGTGGTGAGAATACGGCTGATGTTTCTGTCAATGACCTCCTTAGGGAGTGTGCCGTCATTTATTCCGTCAAGAATCTCCTGATACTGACGCTCTGTGCCAGGCATGATAAGGTCATTTCCTGCCATCTGCTGACGCACACCATTCTCCTGTGCCCACCAGTCGGTCATCACGAAGCCTTCATATCCCCATTCTCCGCGGAGCACATCCTCCAGCAGCCAGTGGTTTTCTGATGCAAAGACACCATTGATTTTATTGTATGAAGACATGATTGTCCATGGCTGACTCTCCTTGACAGCAATCTCAAAGCCTTTAAGGTAGATTTCGCGGAGAGCGCGCATGCTGACAACAGCATTCACGCCGTTGCGGTGAGTCTCTTGGTTGTTTACGGCAAAATGCTTGAGCGACGTGCCCACGCCATTCTTCTGCACTCCATTGATGTAGGCTGCAGCCATCTTGCCCACAAGGTATGGGTCCTCAGAGAAATACTCGAAGTTTCTTCCGCAAAGAGGGTTGCGGTGTATGTTGATGGCAGGTGCGAGGAGTATGTCTGTGCCATATTCCTTCACTTCCTCACCCATGGCTGTTGTCACTTTCTCTACGAGATTTACATCCCATGTTGCGGCAAGTGCTGTCTCTGTTGGGAATGCTGTGCAGTAATACTCGCCTTTGTCATTCTTGCGTGTAGGGTCGATGCGAAGACCTGCTGGGCCGTCAGCATAGACGAAAGGAGGGATGCCGAGGGTGTCGTTGGCATAATGCTGACCTGCTGCGCCTGGCACACGGCCTTCTGTCTGGTAGGTCGCAACGAAGTTTTGGAGGTTCTCCCAATCTTTCACTCCGAACTTCTCTGCATCCTTCTGGTATTTTTCGCACACGAGAGGATATTTCTTCAAACTCTCAGGGGCGTCAGGTGGAGTTTCTGTCACACGGTTTGTGCCCACCACGAAGCTTGCTTTCTCTTCGGGTGTCATTACTGAGATTATGTCGTCAACAGTCTTGTTGCCATACATTACAGGAGCCGCCTTTTCGGTGCATCCTGTAAGAGCTGCTATGCTTACTGCCATAGTTATTGCACGAGTTGTTTTTTTCATGTTTTGTTAGGGTATTATGGTTAGTCTATTTGAGTTTTTGAGTTTTTGAGTTTTTAAGTTTTTGAGTTTTTGAGTTTTTGAGTTTTTAAGTTTTTGAGTTTTTAAGTTTTTAAGTTTTTGAGTTTGG
>JAKSLL010000091.1 GCA_024401215.1 Bacteroidaceae bacterium | reverse complement strand
CGTATTGTTCTTCTTTTAGATTAATACTATCTTGCTGTTGCTCGCCTGTGTACACAATATTAAAATCTCTCCATTTCAAGTAGTCATAGGTATATGTAAAGTACTCTGCAATATCTTTCTCTATGATTTCCTCTTTTGTGTATCTGTCTAATGTACTTTGTTTAACTATTGTTAAATACAAAACCATGCTTTCATCGTCTTCTACACCAAAACGAGACATTTCTTTCGGATTCACATATTCAAAATTATTAAACCACCCAAATCCATATATTACATCCATATCCACTTTGACAAAAGAATAAAAATACAATATACTGTCTTCTGTCTTATTTTCGAGAGTAATCATTTTGTAATGAATTGTATTATCTTCACATGTTGTTGCTGTTAGTGCAATCAGTATAGAACATAATATTACTAAAATTTTAAATGTCTTCATCTTTAATAAAATTTATTATAAGGAAATTCCAATAAAACTATAGGTTTCTTTAAGTTATAAATATGATTCTGTGACAATGCTACCGCTTGCGTCATAGATGAAAACAAGCTCGCCTATTTCTATGTCTTCTTGGGCGTATGATGCATGCGTCATAGCTATTGTCAATAGATGGATGTTTGCCATATTAGGACATTTGTCAAATCAACTACACTTTAAATCCACAACTTGGAAAAGTTGAATTACCTGCTTAAAAGCCATGTCCTCCCCAAGCACAGACATGGAGAGGACACGCTAATCAGCCTTTATTATTTTGATGGCTTGTAATACTTCATAGCTTCTGGCATTGCAGCCTGAAGTGCAGCAATACGCTTGGCATCGCTTGGATGATCGCTAAACACATCGCTCTTGCCTGCTGACGAAGAGGAAGATGCCATACGCTGCCAGAACACTATGGCTTTCTGAGGGTCATAACCTGCCATAGCAGCAAATATCAGTCCCATCTTGTCGGCCTCAGTCTCGTTGTCACGGCTGAACTTGAGATTGGCGAAAGAGAAGCCTGACTGAGCAAGCGAACTTGCAAGGCTGCCAGCATTGGTGCCAAGTGTCTGTCCTACGACTGAGCCAAGTATCTGTGTGCCATACTGCTGGCGTATCTGCTTTGACATCTGCTCAGCAGAATGCTTTGCCACAGCGTGGGCTATCTCATGACCAAGGACGATGGCGAGAGACGCCTCATCTTGAGTGACAGGAAGAATGCCCTCGTAAACGACAATCTTACCGCCCGGCATACAGAAGGCATTGACTTGTGTGCTTTTCACGAGGTTGAACTCCCACTCGTAATATTTAAGTTCTGACTCTGCTCCATTGGCTTTGAGATATGCCTCAACAGCATTAGCGAGACGCTGTCCCACTCTCTTCACCATAGCTGTATTGGCAGCATCTTTTGAGAGTGTTGACTGCTTGAGCACATCGCTGTACTGCTGTTTGCTGAGACTCAGCACCTGAGCGTCATCAACAAGCAATGTGTGTTTACGACCTGTGATTGGCACGGTTGATGTTGTACCGCATGAAGCGAAAAACAAAGCGGCAACCGCAATAAGTAACAAACTTTTAATCGATTTCATATTCGTTATGTTTTAGATGTTTTTATGGTCAGACAAAGAAATTCCTTTAGCAAAACTGCTGATTGCGAGTTCAACAGAAGTCTTCGATATGACTGAGGATTTTCGCCACTCCATCATCATCGACAGACGCTGTGACTATACGCGCACAGGCTTTCACCTCATCAGAAGCGTTACCCATAGCGACTCCCCATCCTACATGAGCAAGCATCTGCTTGTCGTTGCCGCCATCGCCAAAAGCCATAGTCTCAGAAAGGTCGAAGCCGTAATGTCGAATGACATCGTCTATGCCTGTGGCTTTGCTTGTGCCCTTCAAGATGCAGTCAGCAAAGAATGGATGCCAGCGCATGGCGTCGCAGCCTTTGAGCACGTTATTCATTATGAACGGCTCTTCATCTTCGTTGAAGAACGCAATAATCTGCATTATATCCATATCCAAGGCACGCTCTGGAGTCATGCTCTTTGGATTGGGCAGGTCAAGAAGGTCGAACACCTCCTGAAACTGCTCGTTATAATGAGTCACAAAAGCCTCATCGTCTGTAGCATACGCCACAGCTATGGGATTGGCATTCTGATATTCCGTCATTCGTCTCACATCCGCCTTGTCAACAGGGGTATGCGTCACCACCGTGCCATCGTTGAGCTTTATGCTCGCCCCATTCACCGCCATTATGCCATCATGTTCAAGTTCACCGAGATTGGTGATGAAAGGGAAAGGGCGACCGGTAGCAATAAAGACCTTCACACCCTTCTGGCGCACAGCATGCACAGCGTCGAGAGTTGACTGAGGAATGGTGTGAGTCTTAAATGAGACTAACGTGCCATCAATATCAAAGAATATCGCTTTTATCATTTAAGTAGGTAATCAAAATTATATAATTCAACTTTCGCTCTGTTGGGGGAGTTAGAAGGACGTTTGCCATATACAGACATTCGTCACTTTAATTTCTCGTTAACTACCCATTAACTCCACAACAGTTGTGGATTTATTGGTCATCATCATTTCAAGAAGCTGAACACGCCAAACTGATCGAGGAACACCAATCCGATAGCCACAGGAGCGATAAAGCGCAGCGAGAAAATCAGCAACTTGAAGTATGGCGTCTTTATCTCTCCGCTATTGCTCAACTCATCCTTGTACAGCTGCTTGTCAAGCACCCATCCTGCAAATATCGCGATAAACATGCCGCCAAGAGGCAGAAGCACCATGCCAGAAAAGCTGTCGAACATATCAAAGATATTCATTGCGCTCACGCCCGTCACATCTACCTTTCCGAAAGTGAGCCATGCAGCAAGCTGCTGCAAGGTGATATCTTTCAGCGGTCCAAACGACAGCGAGCAAAGGATGCCAAGCGCGAGCAATGACAATGTTATCACACAAGCACCCTTCTTTCTCTCGAGGTGAAACTCCTCGGTGACGTACGCTGTCGCCACCTCGTGAAGAGAGATGGCGCTTGTAAGAGCCGCCACAAAAAGCAAGAAATAGAACATTGACGAAAACACTACAGACAATACGCTGCCGTCGCCAAATGCCTGCTGAAAGACATTAGGAAGGGAGATGAACGTGAGACTCGCTCCAGCACCCACCTCATTAGGATTCATGCCGATGTTGAATACCGAAGGGAAGATGATGAATCCCGCCATGATGGCGATGAAAGTGTCGATGACGCTCACATTGACTGCTGTCTTCGCAAGCGGAGTGGATTTGTCAAAATAGCTGGCATAGGTGCAAAGACAGCCCATGCCCAACGACAAAGAGAAGAATGCCTGGCCCATGGCTTGCAATATCGTTGTGCTTGTCACTTTCCCCCAATCAGGCTTAAGAAGAAACTCAACACCCTCGGAGGCACCTGGCAGACACAGAGAGCATACTGTCAGCACTATTGTGATGATGAAAAGTGTAGGCATCATTATCTTGGAGAATTTCTCGATGCCCGCCTGAACGCCACGGGTGATGACAAAATGCACGATGCCAAGAAACACGACAAACCACGCAGTAGGAATCCACGGATTGCCAGCAAAGTCGGTGAACATGCCTCCAAACTCAGAAGCAGGGACTCCAGCAAAGGCGTTGGTGGCGCTGAGGTAGGTGTAATGCAATGTCCATCCACCAACAACATTATAATAGCAAAGGATGAACCATCCCGTGAATACGCCAAGTCTGCCCACCCACTTCCATGGAGAGCCATTAGACAGAATGCGGTATGCGCCAGCTGTATTGGAATGAGTGTAACGACCTATGAGAAACTCACTCATCATGATAGGCAAGCCCAGCAAAACAATACATATCACATATATGATTATGAATGCCGCACCTCCATTCTGACCTGTCTCTATAGGGAACCGCCACACATTGCCAAGTCCGACAGCCGAACCTGCCGCAGCAAGAATAGCACCTATTTTGCTGCCGAAATTTTCTCTATTATTTTCCATACTGTTAATGACACAATTACGCCAAGAAATGCTCCAAACGAATTGGCAAGGGCATCCATCCAATCGCCTGAACGATAAGGGAGGAGCATCTGAACGAGCTCCATCAATCCGCCCCAAAGAGCGGGAATAACAAATGTGGAGATGATAACACGAACAGACGGCATCTCCCATCTCATGTTTCTCCACCAATCAAGCCACATCGCAAATGTGAATGATGCATACATAACAAAATGCACCCATTTGTCAAAGAAAGGCACATCCTCAAGCTGAGGGACATCAGGCACAGGAGCAGCACTTAACAAAAATATCACAATGCTTACGATTGTCGAACAGAGCCAAAAACCTTTGACTGCCAGTCGCTCATCTTTTACTGTCCCTCTGCCGCCTTCCATGTTTTATAAGGATGTTTTGTTAGAAACTTATTGTAATAGCGACTGTCGCCTGTCACCTCATCGCCAAGAAAATCTGGCTTCTCGTATGCCTCATCCTCACTATTCAGTTCAATCTCTGCAATCACAAGACCTTCATTCTCTTCAAAGAACTCGTCCACTTCCACCACATGCTTGCCATTCTTGACGAGGTAGCGGTTTTTGTTGACACGCCCAGGCATGCAGAGTTTCATGAGTTCATGAGCATCATCGAGAGATATCTCTGTCTCAAACTCATAACGTGACAAGCCATTGTCTTTGGCAGGACCTTTGATTGTGAGATAAGCCTTCTCGTCACGGATGCGCACACGAACCGTCTTGCCCGGCTCTGTTGCGAAATATCCCTGTTCGATGTGAGTGCAGTTGTAAGACAGCGACTTATAGGAGTCGTCCTTAACCAAAAACTTACGTTCGATTTCGAGAGAACCACTATGGGAGCCACTATGAGACCCACCCCTGCCCTCCCTGTGAGGGAGGGAGTCTGTAGTTACTCCGCTATCGGATTGAGAATTATTTTCCATTGCGTCTATTTATATTATCTGGCTCCACTTGAAAGGAGTTAATTAGAATTAAGAATTCAAAATTAAGAGTTAAGAATTCGACTTCTGGCTATGCCGGTGTTATCGTAGGATAATATGTTTTTACTGTTTTTTTGCAGAAAAGAGAAATAACAAATTATTTTTCTTTAAGCATAATGGTTGAACAGAGAAAATCCCCGGAATCCGAAAACTCGATAATTTCTATTTTTGTACAATGAGATTTATCGCAAGGATTGCCATCAGCGTCATAAAAATAGGCGATTGAATAAGCACCGCCATTTGGCGTAGGAGAGTCTATCTTTTCATGGGAAAATTGATTAAAATCCATATATTCTATTTCGTCTATCGTTTTTCGTAATTCATAATTCGCAATTAGACATTCGTCAGTTAACTCCTTGAACAAAAGAGATAACTTCCGACAACTCCTGCTTACTCCTTAAGTTGAACAAATACATCAAATTGCCCCCTTATCATCCCATTCAGCGCCCTTCCCCCTCCCTCACAGGGAGGGCAGGGGTGGGTCTTTGGGTCTTTGTCTCCCCTATTCTTCCGTTGAGAACTCCATGAGATAAGCCTTGATGAAGTTGTCGAGCTTGCCATCCATCACACCGCCGACATCGCTTGTCTGGTAGTTCGTGCGATGGTCCTTAACACGGCGGTCATCAAACACATACGAGCGAATCTGACTGCCCCACTCGATTTTCTTCTTGCCAGCCTCAACCTTTGCCTGCTCCGCCATACGATGCTGCAGCTCCTTGTCATAGAGCATTGAACGGAGGAGACGCAGGGCGTTCTCCTTATTCTTTGGCTGGTCACGAGTCTCAGTATTCTCGATGAGAATCTCCTCTTCCTCGCCTGTGTATGGATCCTTATATTGATAACGGAGGCGCACACCTGACTCCACCTTATTCACATTCTGACCACCTGCACCGGAAGAGCGGAATGTGTCCCAAGAGATGCGAGCCTGCTCTATCTCCACATTGATGGTGTCGTCAACAAGCGGAGTGACAAAGACAGAAGCGAAAGAAGTCATTCGCTTGCCCTGAGCATTGTATGGGCTGACACGAACGAGGCGGTGAACACCGCTCTCACCCTTCAGGTAGCCGTATGCCATATCACCAAGAATCTCCATAGTAACAGTCTTGATGCCTGCCTCATCACCATCGATGAAGTTGCTGATTGTCACCTTATAGCCATGCTGCTCGGCATAGCGCTGATACATACGCATAAGCATTGAAGCCCAGTCCTGAGCCTCGGTGCCGCCAGCACCCGAATTGATTTTCAGCACGCAGTCCATATTGTCTGCCTCGCCCTGAAGCATATTCTTGAGTTCGAGAGCCTCGATGAGCTTGACAGCCTCTGCATAATAGTTATCGACCTCCTCTTCTGTGGACATCTCCTCCTTATAGAAATCGAAAGCCACTTCGGTATCTTCTGTGGCAGCCTTCACTTCTTTGTAGCCGTCAATCCACTTCTGGATGTCCTTCACTTTCTTCATCTGAGCCTCTGCAGCTTTCTGGTCATCCCAAAAACCTGGTGCCTGAGTGCGGAGCTCTTCCTCCTGAACTTCAATTAGTTTCTCTTCTATCTTGAGATAACGACATAGCGCAGCGGTACGGTCTTTTATGTCTTTTAGTTGTTCTGCTGTAATCATTGCTATATTTAGGGGTGTAAATTATTTCAAAGCCTTTTCTGTATGTTTTTTCGCCCTTTCTCGTCACTTTTCACACGCTGTATGTAACATTTGAAACACGCCTTGTGTTACACTTGCAACATGCTGCGTGTTACACTTGTAACATGCCGTGTGTAACAAGTGTAACATCAAGCGCATGTTACGCATAACGTGCATCTGTTTCTTTTTTATTCGCACACAACGACCACATCGCGTCTTCATTCATGATGTGCTGAAAGGCGATAAATACTTATTTTCGACTGCAAAGTTACGGAAAAAAAGAGCAATACGCATTATTATAACGAGTTTTTTGAGTTCTCATTTTATTCTTTCGCCCAAAAGTAGTAACTTTGCACCCCGAAATACGCGCGTACGCGTTCACACACATGTAAGGAAAAAAGAATGAGACTCATCAAACGACTCGACTTATTTATTCTCAAGAATTATCTCACGCTGTTTGCAGGCACTTTCTGCATCAGCCTTTTCGTCGTTATGATGCAGTTTCTCTGGAAATATATCGACGACCTCGTAGGCAAAGGACTCTCATTCGACGTTTACTGCAAATTCTTCTTCTATGCAGCAGAGACTCTCGTTCCTATGGCGCTGCCTCTTGCCATCCTCCTTGCATCACTCATCTCGTTCGGAAATATCGGAGAGCGCCTCGAACTGTTAGCCATCAAGGCTGCAGGCATCTCCCTGTTCAGAACCCTCACGCCACTCATCATACTCAACGGACTCTTCGCCATAACATCGTTTGTGTTTCAGAACGACATCGCCCCAAATGCGCAGAAGAATCTCATGCAGCTGCTGTGGTCCATCAAGGAGAAGTCACCGGAGATGGACATCCCTGAGGGGGCGTTCTATGATGGCATACCAGACAACAACATCTATGTGAGCAGGAAAAATCCTGACACAGGAATGCTCTACGATGTCATCATATACAACTTCTCAGACGGAGGCGGAAGGGCTCACATCATACTTGCCGACTCTGCAAAGCTACAAATGACATTCGACAAGAAGAACCTCCTCCTCCAGCTCTGGCAGGGAGAGCAGTTTGAAGATATCAGCCCAAGCGCAAACACTCTGCAGGCACAGAACATGCCATACCGCAGAGAGACTTTCGTGGAGAAGAACTTCATCATCACTTTCGACCAGAACCTCAACATGACTGAAGATGACCCGTCACGCTCAGCAATGGCGAAGAACATGACAAAGCTTGTGCAAGACATCGACTCAATGGAGAATTACTTCGACAGCCTCTGCAGCACATACTATGTCGAGATGCGAAGGACAACATTCAGGATTCCTCACAAGTCACGCTTCTCCGACTACGACTCTCTGGCTGCGGAGAATCTAGACGCAGCGACAAAAAAGAACCTCATGAAGGAGGAGAAGATAGCACAGGCTGCAAGAGAGAAAAGAGCCTATACGATACCTAAGGCAAAGGTTGACATCGACTCTCTCTTCGCCAAGGCCGACAACCAGACCAAGCAGAGAATCATCATGGGCGCTGTGCAGAAGGTCGGGATACAGAAGTATGACATAGAATACAAGTCGGAGTACATCGCTGATGGCGACAAGGACATACGCAAACACTGGATTCAGTATTGGAGGAAGATAACATATTCACTCGCCTGCCTTATGTTCTTCTTCATCGGCGCTCCACTCGGAGCCATCATCCGCAAAGGCGGACTCGGATTCCCGGTTGTGATTGCCGTGATAATATTCATCGTGTATTACATCATCGACACGTTCGGCATGAAAGTGGGCAGAGAGGGAGAGATGCCAGTATGGCTTGGCATGTGGCTCAGCACCTTTGTGCTTGCACCGCTCGGAGTGCTTTTCACCATAAAGTCCAACAACGACTCCACGGTGTTCAACACCGACGCTTATGTCGCCCTGTGGAGAAAGGTGCTGGGAATACGCACCAAGAGGCATATCGTGAGAAAAGAGGTAATAATAAACGACCCCGAATATAGCGATGTGGCAGCGCATCTCGAAGAGCTCATAACACATAGCCGCGAATATTTAGGCGGCATCCAGCGCTCCACAATCTTCGGATACATACGGTACATCTTCCAGTTCTACTTCTCGAAGAACGAAGATGTGAAGGCTGCGGAGATAAACACCACACTGGAATACATCGTTGACACACTCTCAAACAGCAAAGACCATAAGGTGCTGCTCCTGCTCAACGGATACCCTGTGATTGACACACGCTCGTTCCGCTTCTACCGCCGACGCAGAAAAGATTTAAGAACTATAATACAATATTCAGAATTAATTAAACAACACATATATGCTAACATCCTTTCAGTTCAGTAATATAGAAGAAGCACTCGAAGACTTCCGACAGGGCAAGTTCGTCATTGTCGTGGACGATGAGGATCGCGAGAACGAAGGCGATTTCATCACTGCGGCAGAGATGATCACTCCCGAGAAGATAAACTTTATGCTTCGCGAGGGAAGAGGAGTGCTCTGCGCACCTATCACTATCTCTCGTGCTAAAGAACTTGAACTCGCTCATCAGGTGGAGGAGAACACTTCGATGCTCGGCACACCATTCACCGTGACTGTCGATAAGCTTGAAGGATGCACTACAGGTGTATCTGCTCACGACCGCGCCGAGACCATCAAATGGCTCGCCAACCCTGATGCACAGCCTGCCGACTTCGGTCGCCCAGGACATATCAACCCCCTCTACGCACAAGACGGAGGTGTGATTCGCCGCTCTGGCCACACAGAGGCTGCCATCGACCTCGCCCGACTCTCTGGCTTGAAGCCTGCAGCCGCCCTCATTGAGATTCTCAACCCCGACGGCACAATGGCGCGACTCCCACAGCTCATAGAGAAGGCTAAGGAGTTCGACATGAAGCTTATTCAGATTAAAGACCTCATAGCTTACCGACTCAAGATGGAAAGCCTTGTGGAGAAAGGTGTAGAAGCCGACATGCCAACAGCGTATGGACATTTCCGCATCATACCTTTCCGCCAGAAGAGCAACGGACTCGAACATATCGCACTCGTGAAAGGAGAATGGAATGACGACGAGCCTGTGCTTGTACGCATGCACTCAAGCTGCGCCACTGGCGACATCTTCGGCAGCCAGCGATGCGACTGCGGCGAACAGCTGCACAAGTCCATGCAGCTCATCGACAAGGCTGGCAAGGGAGCCATCGTTTACCTCATACAAGAAGGACGAGGCATTGGCTTGATGAACAAGATTGCCGCCTACAAGCTTCAGGAGGAGGGTATGGACACTGTGGATGCAAACATACATCTCGGATTCGACCCTGACCTGCGCGACTATGGAGTAGGAGCACAGATCCTCCGCGAGATTGGCATCAGCAAAATACGACTCCTCACCAACAACCCTGTAAAGCGCGTCGGACTCGAAGGCTACGGCCTGGAGATTGTGGAGAATGTGGCAATAGAAATCACACCAAACATCTACAATGAACGCTATCTCCACACTAAGAAAGAGCGCATGGGACACACACTTCACTTCAACAAATAACACAAAACAAATATAAGTAAAATGGAAATTCTTTCAGAAAGACTTAACCGTCTATCTCCAAGTGCAACACTTGCAATGTCACAGAAGAGCTCAGAGCTCAAGGCTCAGGGCGTGGATGTCATCAACCTCAGCGTCGGCGAGCCTGACTTCAACACTCCTGACCACATCAAGGCTGCCGCTATCAAGGCAGTAGAGGATAACTGGAGCCGCTACAGCCCAGTGCCAGGCTACCCAGAACTCAAGAAGGCTATCGTAAACAAACTCAAGAATGAGAACGGACTCGACTACGACCCATCTCAGATTCTCTGCTCTAACGGAGCAAAGCAGTCTGTATGTAACGCTATCATGGCTCTCGTGAATGCTGGCGACGAGGTTATCATCCCTGCTCCATACTGGGTGTCTTACCCTCAGATGGTACTCCTCGCAGAAGGCACACCTGTATATATCGACGCTCCTATCGAGCAGGATTTCAAGATCACACCTGAGCAGCTTGAGGCTGCCATCACACCAAATACTCGCGCCCTCATCCTCTGCTCACCATCAAACCCAACAGGTTCTGTATATAGCAAGGAGGAACTCGAAGGCCTCAAGAATGTGCTTCTCAAGCATGAGCGCGTAATCGTCATCGCTGACGAAATCTACGAGCACATCAACTATGTGGGCAAGCACGCTTCTATGGCGCAGTTCGACGACATCAAGGACCGCGTTGTCATCATCAACGGCGTGTCAAAGGCATACGCAATGACAGGATGGCGCATCGGTTTCATCGCTGCTCCAGACTGGATTGTCAAGGGATGCAACAAGCTCCAGGGACAGTACACTTCAGGACCATGCTCTGTATCACAGAAGGCAGCAGAAGCAGCATTTGCTGGCGACCAGCAGTGTGTAGAGGATATGCGCATCGCTTTCGAACGCCGCAAGAACCTCATCGTTAAGCTCGCAAAGGAGATTCCAGGACTTGAGGTCAACATGCCACAGGGTGCTTTCTATCTCTTCCCTAAGTGCTCAAGCTTCTTCGGAAAGAAGGATGGCGACCGCGTAATCAACAACTCATCAGACCTCGCAATGTACCTCCTCGAAGTTGGCCACGTTGCAACAGTAGGTGGCGACGCATTCGGCTCACCTGAGTGCTTCCGCATGAGCTACGCTACATCTGACGAGAACATCATCGAGTCAATGAAGCGCATCAAGGAGACTCTTGCACGCCTGAAATAATACGCTGCGCAGACAATCCAAGCATTACACATATTATAATAATATAATAACTTCTAGAAAATCTAGAGCTTCTAGAAAATCTAGAGAATCTAGAAAGTCTAGAAAGTCTATATCTCCAGGTATCTCGTCTTTAACAAAAAAGGGTAGAAGCTCGATGTGTTGAGCTTCTACCCTTTTATTATGCTTTTTTGCCTATTTGCGCTTACTTTTCAAATGTTTTTTGCTACCTTTGCAAGGAATTAGCAATGGCGTTAATGAAGAGAGAATCAGCACAAAGCTCTTCACCGCATAACAAAGGCTGCCACCAGCTAACACGTTTCAAAAAGTCACAAAACCTGCTACAAATGAATAGACATCTGTTTCTCGCACTCCTCATTTCTGCGGCATCCGCCGCTTTCACATGCACAGCATCTGCCAACACCGCCGACACCTTCACATCACCAACAGAAGGCGCTATAACTGCCGATTTTGTTGACGAAGCGACGATGAAGGCTGACCTGCTGCAGATGCTCGCCGACTTCTCACTATATATGACGAATGATTTTCAGGAGTGCATGGAGCCCAACTCTAAGAATGAGCGTTGCGGAGCCTTCAAAGGAGAGAACACCATGGCAAACGACGAAAGAGGTGTACGTCCGAACGCCGACCTCTCTATGATTTGCGCTTTCCTCGTAAAATACGGCAAGCCCGCAGGAGTCACTCTGCCTGCGGGAGTCACATGGAACAGAATAGAAGACATGGCGAGGAAGTCACTCGTCTTCGCGTATTCCACCCACAAAGCCAACAAGCTCAAAGTATGCAAGGGAGGCAACTACTGGGGCAGCACATCAGCGACAGATGCCGTATGGGAGTCATCGCTCTGGGCTATGTCGGTGGCATACTCGGCATTCTTCCAATGGGACAAACTCAGCGAAACACAGAAGGGCTATATCTACGCCATGCTGAAAGCGGAGTGCAACTACGAACTCGAACGCAGCATACCAACAGGATACAAAGGCGACACAAAGGCTGAAGAAAACGGATGGGAGGCGGATGTGCTCGCCGCCACTCTCGGCTTGTTCCCTGACGACGAACTCGCTCCAAAGTGGTTTGAACGCATGCGCGAGTTTGCCGTCAACTCATACTCACACCCTTCAGACGCACACAACAACACCATTGCTGACCCATGGTACGACAACAAGACGATAGCACAGCTCTACAAAGGACAGAACCTTTACGATGACTACTCCCTGCAGAATCACAACCTCTTCCACACATCATACCAGAATGTTGTGATGCAGGAGCTTGGCGAAGCAGCCCTCGCCATGAAGATGTTTCAGCAGCAACTGCACGGAAAGGAGAAATGGCACACATCAACTCTCATGCATAACAATCAGCAGGTTCAAGACTCCATCCTCAACTGGCTCGCCCTCCCCGACGGAGAACTTGCCATGCCTAACGGCAACGACTGGTCACTCTTCCTCTATGACCAGATCACATCCTACACCACACAGGCTTGCTTCCAAAAGGACCCTAACGCGTTGATGCTCGAGAATATGGCTTACAAATACATCAAAGCGCGACAGAAGACAACCAAAGACGGTTCTTGGCTGCTGCGAGCAGATGTCGGAGCTCGACGCATGGGCGTGGAGGCACATCGCGTGATGATGACTTACCTCATGCACGACATGCTCTCCACTGCCAGCATCACACCTACGAGATGGACTGATTTCAACGCTAAACACAGCGAGGCACGCATGATACCCTGCCAAGACATCGTCCGCGCAAGCAATGAGCATCGCTTCACTTGTTTCTCATGGAGCGAGGGACTGAAGTCGTACACTGGATATTTCACTCCAAACTCTCCCGACAAGAACAAGATAATCGTTCCTTTCCGTGCAAACAACACAGGAAATTTCCTTGGATGGTACGACGTGAAAGGACGACGCACAAACGCACGACCAGGACGCAAGGCGAAATACCAATTCTTTGGCAACTCATTTATAATGACAGGAGAACTCATCACCAACGATGGCGCACTCAGCAATCAGTTCGTAATCTTCTCCACCCCATTTAACGCCATTGTCTATATGGATTATGTCACTGCGCTCGACTCCTGCACCATCACGGCAGAGAAGAGCGGACTGCTCGCCATCTCAACCGACGAGCTGACATCACTCACACGCACATTATACTATAGCAATGACGGCACAAACATAGAGAGCATCACTACCGATGGCTCGGAGATGAAAACATTCACATCACAGTGGACAAACATCGACAACAACATCGGCGTTGTATCACTCTCACTCCTCCCTGACAGACAAATGGCATTTGGTGAACGCGCCAACAACAATTCCATCATGACGTCTAAGTTCTATTCATGCTACAACGCCAAGGAGCCCGTTTCTGTCACACCAGGACAGCTCGTCAATGCCCACGCCTATGTGTTCTACAGCAACATCGATGCAGAACAGACACAGAAGAACGCAAATAAATGTCAATGGATAAAGCAGAACGGCAACGGCAAGAAGACCGCAATAAAGTTCAAAGACGGTCAGCATAGCTACACCGTAACCTGCGACTTCACAGAACACGACATAAGCGTCAATACGATACGCAAATAGGAGGCCCTCCCCTGCCCCTCCCTGCGAGGGAGGGAGTGCCATTCGAGGTGCAAGCCGAGCATGGAAGGCACCACCTCGGTCGGTCAAACTCAACACAAGATACCAATATAAAAAAAGTTCCAAGCGAGAGTCTCGCCTGGAACTTTTTTATGTTGTGATAATCTGCAATTTATCCGTAGATGATCTTGCCTGTCTCCTTGTCTGTGTTCTCGTCAATGAATGACTTGTTATACTGAGTCATACCACGAAGAGACATACCCATATTTGAGAAACCTCCATCATGGAAGAGAGTCTGCATTGTCACCTTCTTAGTAAGGTCTGAGAACATCACGATGCAATAGTCTGCACACTCGTCTGCGCTTGCATTGCCAAGTGGTGACATGCGGTCAGAGAAATCATAAAGACCGTCAAAGCCCTTGATTCCAGAACCTGCTGTTGTGTAAGTAGGAGACTGGCTGATAGTGTTCACGCGAACACCCTTCTCACGACCATAGATGTAGCCAAATGAGCGAGCGATAGACTCAAGCAGCGACTTTGCGTCAGCCATATCATTATATCCGAAGAATGTACGGTGAGATGCCACATAAGTGAGGGCAAGCACACTTGCACCATCGTTGAGAGCATCCATCTTCTTTGCAACCTGCAACATCTTGTGGAAAGAGATGGCGCTGATGTCAAGAGTCTTGTCGAGAAGACTGTAGTCGAGGTCATCGTATGTACGCTTCTTTCTCATGTTTGCGCTCATAGCGCAAGAATGGAGCACGAAGTCAATCTTACCACCAAGAGCCTTCTGTGACTCGCTGAAAAGCATCTCAAGATCCTCTACGCTTGTAGCATCTGCTGCAATGACTGTAGCGCCTGTCTTGTCTGCCAATTCCTTGATTGTACCCATACGACAAGCCACGGCTGTGTTAGTGAGAACAATTTCTGCACCTTCTTCTACAGCGCGTTCAGCAACCTTCCATGCGATAGACTGATCATTGAGAGCACCAAAGATGATACCCTTCTTTCCTTTAAGCAAATTGTAAGCCATAATACTTCTTTTTACCTTATATTAAATAATAATCGAACCTTTACAGTGTAAGCCACAGGGCTTGCAACCATCAAAACAGACTATGCAAAATGCACTTTTATCTGCTATTATCCTTTATTTCTGGCGCAAAGTTACGACATTTATGCCACATACACAACATTTTCACCATCCATTACAAAAAAACATCAAATTATTTTGTCCATTTACAAAAAAGTCCCTACCTTTGCACTCGCTAAACGAAACACACCTTGTTTCAGCAAGCGATGGCGGGGTAGCTCAGCCGGTTAGAGCGTCGGATTCATAATCCGGAGGTCGAGGGTTCGAGCCCCTCCCCCGCTACTGAAAATGCTTACTGTGTGTGGTGTCGTTTACAGAATAATACGATGGCGGGGTAGCTCAGCCGGTTAGAGCGTCGGATTCATAATCCGGAGGTCGAGGGTTCGAGCCCCTCCCCCGCTACTGAAAAAGGATTTACGATTTCTCGTAAATCCTTTTTTCTGTTTATGCAAAAACATCTGTTAGATGAGCATTAGTATGGAAAATATCAGTAATTTTGCAGCAAAACTATAACCATCATTATTTGACATGCTCGAAACCATACGAGTCGCAACATCATATCCTTGCGAAAACAAACTGTTTCAGTCCCCCTTGAGTAACTATTCTGCGATATGATTTAAGTAGGTGATCAAAATTAGTTTTATAATAGATATACTCTATTTTGATGCAG
>JAKSLL010000090.1 GCA_024401215.1 Bacteroidaceae bacterium | reverse complement strand
GCTTATTATTATCTTTATTTAGGTGATTACTACTTTATAAAAGTACTATTTATCTTATATGAATCGTGTCCTTTATTAGCAATGATTTCATGATTGATATAAATTTGATATTTTTGCTTTAGCAAAGTGTAAGTTAATAATGCAAATGTAAAGATTATAATTTTAAAAACATCATATCTTAGCAGAAATTATTGTTGTTGTGTTCTACAAATACTCAATGTTTGACTACTTGATAGATAAAAAATCACGGATTGCGAAATCTTTTGGAATTATGCAAACCAATACACCAATAAAATGTATATTGGCAAATAAAAATGTGTTTGTTTTATATGATGACAAAAAAAAATAGTATATTTGTTGCAAATATATTGTCCTCCTGCAGAGCAATTCACTTTTGATGTTTTACGGATAATCAACCATCAGGTGATGGCATTCAACCATATAACTGAAAATGCATCATTTAATGTTTCGTGTTTTTTTGCAGAGGCTTCCTGTCTTTTACTTGATAAGGCTGAATAAAACTAATTTTAATCACCGACTTAACTGTTAACTCTATGAAGATATTTTTCTCACCAGAATATTCAGGAGCAGTTTACATTAAATCTGCTGATGGAGCTGATGTGATGATGGATACAACCGTGGTCAACACCATTGGGCTCATAAATATGTTGGAACTCAGAATGGGGCTACACTATGCAAATATGCCTGAGCATGAGAGAATTGCCAACTATTTTAATGCTATGTGCTTGTACATGAAGGCGAATCCGCACAATGTGATGGATCCGTCCTTCAAGATTTCAGGACTTAGTACGGCAAAGGCTATGCTTGCCTGGCGTGACGAGTTGAGAAGTGCTGACTGGAATTTTGACGGTTCAGAAATCAGCGAACGCCTGAAGGTTATTATTGGCGTTGAAGAGTATTTCCGTAAGCATGAGAAATGTGACCTTGTCAGTCGTTTGCATGCTGTTGTCAATCAGATGGAACAGCAGAAACTCGATTGCAAGGACATGGAGATAGTGCTGCAATGTGACATTGCGCTCTTGAGTCCATGTGTGAGCAATCTTTTGCTGGCTTTGGAAGGTCGTGGAGCCACTTTGTCAGCTGCTGTTAAGGCTGCTGAAGAAGCTAATAATCTGAGCAAGATACGTCTTGCCATTGCAAAAGGTAAGAGCGATGAAATAAAATTGGACGCTGACGACGAGTCGTTGTTGGTGTGGCAGTTTGCTGATGAGCGTTCTGCCAACGAATACCTGGCTTTCAAGGGCTTGGCAGATGTTGATGTGTGGGTGAATGCAGACAATAAGCAGATGGACAATTGGTTGGAGCTCATGAACAAACCTCTCACAGGAAGTGTATGTAACGACTGCTCACCTCAACTTACTCAGCTGTTTATGATGGGTGTAGGCTTGTTTGCAGAACCTCTCAATGTCAACACTCTCATAGAGTGGATGAATATGCCTGTTCATCCTATCGACAGCTTCTTCAGAAACCGCCTTGCAAATGCTATCGTTGCAGAAGGCGGTTACAGAAATGACAAATGCAAGAGCCTTATAGAGCGTTTCATTGCTGGCGAATTTGTGTATCTCACCGATGATGAGAAGATGCTGCCAGAAGAGGAGCAGAAGAAAATCCGCAATAAAGAGAAAAAGAAGCGCAAGGAGTTGGTAAGCATTTTCCTTCCTTCTCCCGTATCGCAGGGAGCGGCAAAAACAGAGAAACTTAAGGCGTTTGCTATGAATTTATCTTCATGGGCAAGAGTCAAGGTGAAGCAGATGCTTGAAAAGGGCGAGAATCTTCTCTGGGTGGAACAGCTTATGGCTGTCGCTTCAATGTGTGAGGCATTTTCTATCATGCTGAATACCATTGACTCAGAAGAGGTGGATTATAAGACTATAGATTCCTGGATAAGCACGATTTATACTAAAGCATCATTCACAAATGCCATAGCAGAAAGAGGATCGAGATTGGTTGTTGACTCTCCTGCAAAGATTGCCTCACCTGTGAAAAAGACTATATGGATAGGTGTCGAAGGAGATAATGCACATACGCAGCAATGTGCTTTCCTCTATCCTACAGAGAAGGAGACATTGACCGAAAAGCATTACATCGACATCTGGAGCGAGCAGAGTGAAAATGCCTATCGCGAACAGATGATGATGACTCCATTGACTATGACTCAGAAGCAGCTGATACTCGTTGTGTGTGAACGCCGAGGCGGTGAACCAACATTGAAGCATCCGCTTATTGTACGACTTGAACAGATGCTTGGCAAGCAGTATGATTCTATTGTGCGCCACCCGCATCTTGAGAAAGGGGAGATGCGCAAGGTGAATATGGTAAGTCATGACGAACATGACGATGTGATACACTTCGAACATGCAGACAAGATACAATGGCCAAATCATTTTAGCCCTACAAACATTGGCACATTGGCTGAGTATCCTTTTGATTATATGATGAAGTTTCTGCTTGGCATAAATGCTGACGGCAAAGCACAGATGACAAACGAGAAGGCGGCTATGGGTAATGTGGCACATGCCGTAATTGAATCTCTGTTCTCTCCACGAGGAGGAAAACGTTATTCGAAGCCAGAAGAGGTAGCGAAAAGGATTGATGAGGAATACGACAGCGTATATTATAATGTGCTTGAAGCCAAAGGAGCGATACTTCAGCTGGCAGAAAATAAACTTAGCGAGAAACTGCTGCATGAACAGCTCAAAACCTGTCTTGATGTATTGCTTGATATTCTGAAAGAGAATGATCTGAAGGTGACTGGCTGCGAGCAATATGTTGAGGATGACATGATGCTCGGCTTGCCAAAGGCGCACGATGATGAAGGTAGCGAGATGACTCGTGATGTGCTGGGTTACATAGATATGACTTTAGAGGATAAGGATGGTCATCCTGTAGTTTTTGATTTCAAATGGACGTCATCAAGGTCATACTATCAGAATGTACTGCAGGCAAATAGATCTGTCCAGCTGGAATTTTATCGCCATCTCCTTGGCAGAAAAACAAAAGACACAGTAGGGAAAGTTGCATACTTCCTTATGCCAGCTGCACAGCTGTATAGCAAGGAGGAATTTAAGGGAAGACATTGCAGACGTATAGACGCAGAGAATGCTGACAATATCGTTCAACAGCTGCGCAATGCTGTTCTCTATCGTAAACAGCAGATAGACAGCGGTATGGTGGAGGTAGATGGCGTGTATGAGGAATTGCAGTATGTGAAAGATACTGAAAGCAAAAAACTGTTCCCTCTCATAGAGGAAGGAGGAAAAAAGAAGGAGAACATTTTCTCTGATTATGGATTATTCAAATAAGAAGAATCATGAAGAACATTACATACATAAATGCTGGCGCAGGAAGTGGAAAGACTTACACTCTGACTAAAACTCTCACCAACCTGATAAAAGAAAAGAAAGTGAAGCCAGAACAGGTTATACTCACTACTTTCACTACAAAGGCGGCAAACGAATTTAAGGAGAAAGCCAAGACTTTTCTCTTTGAGGCAGGCATGTACGATGAGGCTTTGCGCCTTGACCATGCCATGATAGGTACGGTACACAGCGTATGCCAAAGAATGATAGGGAAGTATTGGTTCAACCTCGGTCTTTCGCCAAATATGGGTGTTATGGCAGAGGAGGATACAACATACTATATCTCGCAGTCGCTGGCTGAACTCCCTACTGATGATGAATTGAAAATCCTGCATGAATTTGCAAGAAATTTCAGTGTGTACATTACAGACAGAAATATTGTCAGAGGGTTTGATTATGATTTCTGGCAGCAACATCTGAAGAGCATCATAGGCTTTGCCACCAACTATGAAATCGATGATTTTGCTCTGAGCGAAGAGAAGTCTTTGGAATTTATTCGCAAGATAGCTTATAGTGGTCGTAGTATTGTCATTAGCGATGATGAAATTAACGCTATGCTTCAAGAAGCTCATGCTTATGTGGATAACAATAACAAGATAAAGAAAAAAGCTGAATACCATGAGAAGATTGATGATGTAAGACGGAGTAGCTATAATAAAAATATCGCCTGGCATTTGTTAGTGATGAAGAATCTTGCTGCGAAATATGGTGAGGTGTGCGAAGAGGTGTTAGGAAGAGTATCTGATATATGGACATCCAAAGAAGTGTATGAGGAGCAGGAGAGGTATATAAAACTGATGTTTGACCTCGCCAAGCGTTGGAAAGACAACTTTGTCCAGTTTAAGCGTGAGAAGAATTTGCTCGACTACAACGACATGGAGAAGTACATGCGAATGCTCATGGAGGATAAGTCGATAGCAGGCGAGATTAGCAAGTCATACCGCTATCTCTTCGTTGACGAATTTCAAGACTCTTCTCCTATACAGGTGAAAATCTTTGACTCTCTGAGCGATTTGATGGAGCATTCTTATTGGGTGGGCGACTTCAAACAGGCAATCTATGGCTTCCGTGGTTCTGACTCTGCATTGACAAAAGCTGTAGTGGACAGAATCTCGGAGAAGAAGAATGGATGCGACACCTATTCTCTTGATACGTCATGGCGTTCTTTGCCTGATATTGTCGAATTGAACAATGATGTATTTACCAAAACCTTCAGCAAGGTTCTTACCTATGAGCAAATCCACCTTAAACAGCATAGGACGAATGATAATGACGAGGTGAGTCTTCGTTATTTCCAGACAGATAGAGAGACACTTTCTGTTGCCGCTCATGTGGCAAAACTTATCAACGAAGGCGCAAAGCCAAATGAGATTGCCGTTCTTGCTCGCTATCAATTAAGTCTTGATTATGTGGCTGCAGAATTGAAGCAGTACAATGTCCCTACCAGTCGTGAGGAGATGTCTGTGGATGGTTCACTCTCATGCAATCTTGTTGTGGCTTTGCTGCGTATCGTCAACAGCAGCGTTGATAATCTTGCCAAGGCTACTGTGGCCATGCTTGTTGATGAAACTTTCTCAACGAAGAAACTCATTGAAGGTAAGCTTCTCAATGACGCCGACTCGTCAGCAAGAGCTGAGGATTTCCTTATGGATGTTCCGTTGATAAAGCAGTTGCTTGCCATCAAGCCAAAGCTTCTGCAGCAGTCGGTAGCGGCGATGATAGAAAGCATGATTATCGAACTCAATCTCTTCAACGTGGTGAAGAAGGTTGAGACAGACGATGCTTTTGGCATTTCCTGTCTGCAAACTATCATCACTACAGCCAAGGCTTATGAAGACCATTGTGTACAGATGAATATGCCCGACACGATTGAAGGCTTTATCGCTTATCTTGAAGAAGTAAAGCCTAAGGGAAAGGGCGATGTCAACGGCGTTCAGCTCCACACTTATCATTCATGCAAGGGTTTGCAATGGAAGTATGTTATACTGATGTCTTTGAATACAGATGAGACAGACAAGCGAAGGTCTGTAAAGCACAATATTTTTGGAGTTCATTTTGTGCATGTTGATGAACCATCTGCGATGAATCCTTACCCAGTTGCATTTGTCCGTCTCACGCCGTGGCTGTATGGTTCTTATACAATGTCTAAAGTTCCTCAGGAGATAGAAGATAAGATTGAAGAATCGACAGAGTTTGATACTGCCAATAAGGCTATGCTGGCAGAAACAAACAGATTGTTGTATGTGGGAATGACTCGTGCATGCGATGTGCTGCTCCTTGAGATTGAACCTCCAAAGAAAGGTGCTGAAGTGCTGAAATGGTTTAAGTGTGGTGAGGGTATGGACAATGTGGCGCCTACTCCTCCTCTTGAGAAGTGGGATGCTTTGGGTGTCGGACGCTTGTTTACTGACTACACTCTCAAGCCAGAGGAGGTTGAGGCTTTGGCGCCATTCGATAATTTCGATGAGACAAGAGGCATGGAACCTGTCATAGATGCTCCTTCATATCAGCAGCTGCCGCCACGTTATGTTTCTCCAAGTGGCATCCATAAGAAAGGTGATGTGGTTTCGTACCACAGCTTCAAAAAGCGAATCTCGTTTGGCAAGCAACCTTCTGAGATGACTATTGTTGGCGATTGCATTCATCAGATTTTTGCTGGTGTTGAAGATGTAAGTTCTGCCCAAAAGATTAGCTTGGACGAGATAGTCAGCAGTTATGGCCTTTCTGATGTGCTTATAAATAGCGAAGAGATACTGTCGGCATGGAGAAATCTTACGGATTATCTGTCAGAGGTTCATGGCGTACCTGTCGCTACATATCATGAACGCCCATTCCGTCTTGAGCGCGACGGGCAGTCGATAGTAGGAAGCATAGACCTAGTATGGAAGGTGGCAGAGGGTGACATACTTGTTGACTTCAAGACTTGTCCTATGGGAGTGAAAGATATTCTGAATCCTGAATGTGAGCATTATGCTGGCTGGTATGCAGGGCAGCTTGATGCCTATACTGATGCTCTTCAGGCAGCAGGCGAGAACGTCATCAAGCGTTATATTTATTATCCTGTTAGCGGCTTGCTTGCCGAGGTCGGCAGGTAATGCTTTGTAATGGTAAAGTGATTTTTTCATAATTACTAAAAAAATAATTTAGCCCACATTGCCATGGACAATGTGGGCTTTAATTTTACTATTAAGAAGTGATTAATTAATCACACATAATTCCCTTGTAATAATCACGAATGTGTTGTGAATCTGGCATTTACTTAACCATAATCTTCTTTCCGTCAACAATGTTTACTCCTCTCTGCAGGTGGGTAAGTCTTTGTCCGTGTATGTTATAGATTACAGGAGATGTTATTGATGACTCATTTGTGATGAGTGGTATTGCTGTCTCTTCCTCATCATCGTGGCGAACAAGTTTCACATTGCCAAGGAGTGCCTCGTTGAGACCATTTGATGCGGCAGCTATTGTCCATTTAAGCACATAGTTGCCAGCTGTTGTTATTGTGAAATCCAGTTCTTTGTCTGTTGTCTCTGTGATGCGAGCAGAAGAGCCGTTGGCAGAGACAGAAGTCTTTGGTGTAGAGATGAGCTGTGTCACCTTTGCTCCCGACGCTGTGTTTATGTAAGCTATTACATTTGGCTTTGCTTTCCATCCCACGGTAGAGTATGACAAGGTGTAGTTGCCTGGCTCAAGATAAAGGCGATGAGCACTTTCTTCTCCGTATGACACATAGCCGACAGCTGTTCCTGTGCGGAAATAGAAAGCATACTGCATTGCGCCTTCAGCAGAGAATCCCATGATGCGAGGACCAAGGCTGTAGTTGCCTGCCGAACGTACTCCCTCTTCTGACTTAGCGCGCCATCCAGAAGGGATGCAAGATGCTCCGTATAAGTCGAAATTGTCGGCAAAGATGCTTACTGCCGATTCGTCAATCTCAGGCAGGTCGGTGCGTGGCGCGCTCTTCACAAAGATGTAGGTGTTGACGCTGTAAGGAGCTACCGTCACTTCTGGCTGATAAGTTTCTGCTTCTTGAGTCATGTCAGTCTTTTTGGCGTTAAGACTTGCAGAAGTGACAATCTGCTTGCCCACAGAAGTGTAGAAAGGAAGTGAGATTGTTGTGCTGTAGTTGTCGGCAGAAGGGTTGATAACCATCACCACCACGCTGTCGCCGCTTGCTGTGATGTAGGCTGACGATGTTAGCTTGCCTGATGCGTCGTCCACAGAATGGCGCACACGAGTAGTGCCTGACACATACTTAGCATAGTGTGAAAGGATGTAGCCGCGCTTTGTTATCACATTATTTGTTGTGCCGAACTGGCCATCACCATACACTCCGTAATATCTCTTGAGCGAGTAATGCACCCATGCACTCATGTTGGCGAGCATAGCATCGTTGATGCTGCGAGCGAAGAGGAAACCGTCGTCGTTCCAGTTGATGTTCTGTCCATTATTCTGCTGGCGCTCGTTGATGAGGAACTCTGTCATCCACACCTCCTTGCCCTTCTGTGCGGCAAGTGGGTATGAAGAGCCGTCCCATCCGTAGAAGTGTCCGCCGAGGATGTCGAGATACTTGCATGCTTCGTCATCGTTGAGTATAGGCTCGTGCACACCCTTAGTGAAGTGTATGGCTTCAGGAGCAATAATTTTGCACTCAATCTTCGCCCCCTGTTCGCGGAGGAACTTAGCCATCTGCTGACCTGTCCAGATGCAGCTCTGGTATTCTGCATTCCAGTCGGGCTCATTCTGTATGGAAACAGCATCGATAGTCACTCCCTGCTGTTTCATGTATTTGTAATAGTCGTTGAGGTAGTTCGCCCAGTCGGCGTAGCGTGATTCGAGCAGCGAACCTCCGTTGCTGTCACTCTTGTTTGTCTTCCATGCAGCAGGTGGCGACCAAGGTGAGGCGAAGACGAATGCGCCATACTTCTTTGCACGCTTGGCATTTGCCACACTCGAACCCCAGCCGTTCTTGTTGTTGGCGATATAAAGACGCAGGATGTTCAATCCCAGCTGGTTGTCACCCTTTCCGAAGAGCTTGTCCATGTCGCTGTCGTTAAGCCAGTATTGCCATGTAGGGCTTGGCGAGAAACCTCCGAAGCCAGTCACATGCTGGTATTTCACTCGGCTGTCCACTGTGATGCTTGCATTTTTGTTGGCTGCCGCACCTGCAAGGCACGTCATTATTGCAGCCACAAAGAGTAGTATCTTTTTCATTTTCTATCTATTGGTTTTTATTATAGGTTTAATTAGATTCAGTATGTTTTGCTTCTCCGATTGTTTAGGTGTGAAGAATCAGAGAGTTTGTTGAATTCTATAAGTAGGTAATCAAAATTATTTATACGTTCATCCTCGTTGGTGTGTTCTTAATATCTATACTCTCTTTTGCGCATATTACTACTTCATCCTCAGTCACTATGCCCGCATAGCTCATTCGTCTGAAGATAGTAATCTGCATCAAAATAGAGTATATCTATTATAAAACTAATTTTGATTACCTACTTAATATAATGCAAAGATAATCATTATTTCTGAAAACTTCAAGTGTTAATGCAAAAATAGGATTAACATGATGAAATGATTACTTATGTGATTATTAAATCTTCGGATTCTCTATAATAATTTATGAAAATGAGAAATAATAGTTACCTTTGTAGTAAATGATAGTGGAATTATGTAAATTTGCGGAAATTTAATTTAGCGCAATGAGTGAAAATCTAATTATTGACAACAGTAGTTCTAAAGAAGAGAAATACGCTACTCTCTTGCCACAGATAAAGGCTGTGATTGAGGGAGAACCTGATGAGATAGCCAACATGGCAAATGTGGCAAGTATGATACATGAGACTTTCAATTTCTGGTGGACAGGGTTCTATCGTGTCATCGGCGAACAGCTGGTGCTTGGACCTTTCCAAGGACCTTTGGCTTGTACTCGAATAAAGTTTGGAAAAGGTGTCTGCGGAAGTGCATGGAAAGAAGAACATACCCTTATTGTTCCTGATGTTGACGCTTTTCCTGGTCACATAGCATGCAGCAGCGTATCTCGCAGCGAGATTGTCGTTCCTGTCAAGAGAGATGGCAAGGTTGTGGCTGTGCTGGATATTGACAGCGAAAAACTCAGCACTTTTGATGAGACAGACAAGCTATGGCTTGAGAAAGTGGTAGAATTATTTTAATTTTAATTCGAAATACGAATTACGAAATACGAAATACGAAATACGAAATACATCTCCTTGGTCAATCTTAATTGATTACGTCGAGTCCTTCGGGATTCTTACGCCTTGTACTTAAAAACTCAAAAACTCACGAACTTAAAAACTCAAAAACTCATCCCCATGCTTACAAAACTCTTCGGGTATAATCCTAAAACCATGACTCTCAAGAAGGAGATTATGGGTGGTATTACCTCGTTTCTTACTATGGCTTATATCTTGGCTGTCAACCCAAGTGTTCTCGCTGAGGCTGGCATGGATGCAGGGGCTGTCTTCACGGCATCTGTGGTATCTGCTGTTGCAGCAACGCTTGTGATGGCTATCTATGCTAAGATGCCATTCGCATTGGCTCCGGGTATGGGCTTGAATGCCTTTTTCGCCTACACTATTGTGCTTACCATGGGTTACTCTTGGCAGTTTGCCCTCACAGCGGTGTTCATCGAAGGCGTAATCTTCATATTGCTCACCCTCACAGGACTTCGTGAGAAGATTGTGGAATGCATGCCTCTGCTTCTGCGTCGCTCAATATCGCCCGGCATTGGACTTTTCATCGCTTTCATAGGGTTGAAGAATGCTGGCATTGTGAGTGCCAATTCTGCCACGCTTGTCACACTTGGCAATATGCACGACCCTGCTGTGCTGCTTGCGTTCTTCGGCATCTTGCTGACAGCCGTGCTTCTTGTGCGCAAGGTTACAGGTGCGCTTCTCATAGGCATCTTGGTCACCACGCTTGTTGGCATACCTCTGGGTGTCACTAACTTCTCTTCCGTGTTCAGCATCCCGCCAACAATCGAACCAATATTCTGCAAGTTTGAATGGTCGAGCATACTGAGTGTTGACATGCTCATCTGTGTGCTTACTTTCCTTTTTATCGATATGTTTGACACGATAGGCACTCTCATAGGCGTAAGCAGCCGTGCTGGCATGACAGATGAGAAAGGTGACATTCCTCGTTTGAAGAATGCCTTTATGGCAGACGCCATAGGCACAACTCTTGGTGCATTGCTGGGCACATCGACAGTCACCACTTTTGTGGAGAGTGCATCGGGTGTAAATGTAGGAGGACGCAGCGGACTTACAGCTTTCACAACAGCGATGTGCTTTGCCTTGGCTCTCTTTCTTGCGCCATTCTTCCTTGCCATACCTGCTCAAGCCACAGCTCCTGCGCTGGTGCTTGTGGGTGTGATGATGATGCAGGACATTCGCGATGTGAACTTCCAAGATTACATCTCTGCCATACCATGTTTTGTGTGCATAACCTTCATGCCGTTGACTAACTCCATCTCTGATGGCATTCTCATGGGCTTGATAGCGTGGGTGCTGCTTCATCTGCTTGCTGGCAAGTATAAGAAGTTGAATGTTGGTATGGTGATACTTGCTGTGCTTTTTGTACTCAAGTATGCTTTCCTTTGATTCTTAACTTTTTATTTCTTTATTCATGGCGGCGGATAGATTCAGCATAGTTATTGAGCGGCAGGAGCAGCTTGAGCGGCTTATAAAGGAGTGGGGGGTCGTGCCTTTCTTCAAGAATGGCATTAAAGGTTTCTCCATTGAGGAGATGACACCTCCGCAGCTGCTCTTTGGCGATGAGATGGAGAATGGCCCGTGGCAGTGGAAAGGACTGATAATCGGCAACTGGGAGTCGGCATACGGCAAGTTTTTTCAGAAGAAAGCTGGGTATGTTAGCCTTGAGTGGTTGCCTGATTTCATCAACTGGAGGCGGTCGCTCTATCCGCTTGCAGACGAGACTTTGGATGCTCGCCACATACATGAGGTGCTGGTGGAGAATGAGTCGATGCTGTCAAAGCAGTTGAAGGTGGCAAGTGGGTTTACGTTGAGCAGAAAAAGGAGCATGTCAAATCCAGACAATCCTTTGATGCCTATAGTGAACAAGAAGAACGGCATGGCATTTGATGCTCTTATTGCCAAGTTGCAGATGGGCACGCATGTATGTATTGCTGATTTCGAATACCTCGTATCTCGTAAGGGTGAGACTTATGGATGGGGTGTGGCACGTTATTGCACTCCCGAAGCAATGTACCCTGAATTGTTTCCTGTTGCCGACAAGGTTGAAGGGCGTTCGCCCGAGGAGTCAAGACAGCGCATAGTTGAACATCTGCAAGCACTCTTTCCCGATGTCGATAAGGCTAAGATTGAGAAGCTTATATGAAACACAAAAGGGCTGCAAGCAGCATTTTGCCTCTTGCAGCCCCTTCTTGAATTATTCCTAAATTATGGCTAATTGGACTTATAAATATAGGAGTTTGTCCATAGTGGTATCTGTAAATGTACGCCAGATTTCGAGTTTCACCTTCTTGTAGTCATCGAAGAGCTGACCGACACGTTGTATCTCGAATACTAAGCGAAGGTCGTTCTTGTCCTCGTTCTCTTGGCCTTCCTTGCGGTAACCAAGGCGAGCAGTCTTAATGTAATAGAGATCGCGTATGCCCTTGCCCGAAAGGTAAGGCATGAAGTAATAGAGCCTATTAAGTGCCACAGTAGTTGGAAACTTCTTGCCTGTATAGTAAATTTTGGCAGAACCGTCAAGGTACTGCTTCCAATTGTCCTTCTTGACGTTACAGATAAGGAGGTTTTTGGTAAGGTTGATAGGTAAATGATGGTGATTGTGCTTCGTTCCATATTCTGTTTCTATGTCCTCTTGAACCGTGCAGTTTTGTGTTATTGGCTCAAGTTCGTATTGTTCGAAGAGGTCGAGGAAGTTGAGTTGTGTGCAGACAGCTTCTACTTTAGATGTCTGCGTTTTGTTGTCTTTTACCACTACTAACTGAGATTGCTTGCGCATAATCTCGCGAACCGCTGACGTACAATCTTGTGTCTCGGAAGGAACTAATGTTTGAATATCATTGAAAAGACGGATCAGCGAGCGACCTATAGCCCACGCAAGGTTAACAGGTACAGCATTACCGATTTGTTTATACTTGGCACTCATTGTTCCCTGAAAGTTCCAATAGTCAGGGAAAGTTTGGATGCGTGCATACTCACGAACAGTAAGTGGACGAGTTTCCAGCGGATGACAACGTTCCGTCTGCTTTTGTGCAGGAGCGCAAGTGAGGGTTAGCGAGGGTTCGTCGAGCGACAAGCGACGAGCCATACCTGTCTTGCCACCGCCAAGCAGCCAACTGCCACCCATGTATTCACGTGCAATATCTTCGGGGAGGTCGCGCCAGTCACCACCTTGTGGAACCAATTCCAGCACATGCTGCTTTTTCTCAGGGTATTTGACACCTTCTGATTTGGGAACATTTTTATCAAATATGACACTTTTGTAAAGGGCATCGCGAAGGGTAAGAACACGTTCGTAGGGCGAAGGCCATTGGAACTGTACGTGCTTGGCAATGTCGTTGCGAATTGCAATCAAGATTAGTCGTTCACGTTTCTGAGGTACTTGATACATAATAGCTTTCAGCACGCGAGGTTCAACAAGAGTGTAACCAAGTTCTTTAATGACATTGCAGATGGTGTCAAAGGTTTTTCCGTCTTCGTGAGATGTCAACCCCTTAACGTTCTCACCCATGAATACCTTCGGGCGAATCTCTGTTACAGCTCGTGCCAGTTCGAAGAACAATGTGCCGCGGGTATCATTGAAGCCTCCTTGCTTACCAGCGTAAGAGAATGCCTGGCAAGGGAAACCGCCAGAAAGGAAGTCAACCTTTTCGCGAAGAGGGGTGAAATCAATGTGTCGAACATCGCCCTCAATTACATTCCAATTAGGACAATTAGTGCGAAGGGTCTTACATGCGGAGGTGTCAAACTCATTTAGAAGGACGTGATGGAAACCCGCAAGCGACATGCCAAGAGCCAATCCACCACCACCTGCGAAAAGCTCAACAGATGTGTACTGGCGAAGCGGTTTTACCCGAGATTCCTCTTCCCAGTTGCTATTAATCATCGCACTAACTTCGGGTATTTCTGTCAGTTCTTCCATGTCAAAGCCTCGAACGCCATTGACAACATGGGAGGGGTACACCCCACTTGTAGCCCATTTATGAGCCGTTGCATTTGAGGTACCCATCAAAGCCGCAAAGTTATTTTCAGAAAGAAATCTCATTGTTACAAACCACCTTTATCAATTATCTCTTGTGCAATTTCGTCAACCTTCTGAAGAATAAGGGAACTGCCATCAATGCCATCTTCCTCTACAACTTCTCCGAATGCCTTAGCCATGCTATTATAGAACTCTTTATCACCAGTCAATCTTTCCCAGAAATCAGCACCGCACAACACAGGGTAATGAGCATCAATAGCTTTGTAATTTGCTGACAGGTTGTCACGCTCGCCATAAAGAACGCCTACAATCAGATCGTCGAACTGTAATCCCATTCTGTCAAGTCTTGACTTGTTCATCAAATACTTGAAATGTCCGAGTATTGTTGCAATGTCCTCCTTGTTGATGGTTTGTGGACCAGCCTTACATTGGCAATACTTACGTCTGCCATCAATAGCATCAACGAACTCAATATCAATGCCCTCAATTCCCGATGCTCCACCAGTAATCTCTTCAAGGCTTGAAATGAACACCTGAATATTCTGTCCAAAACTTGTGTTCAAACTGGTGCCAAGAATACGTGGATAAACAAGAGCCTTTGCAAGCGAACGTGGTTCAGTATCACCACAAAGGAATGCTGCAAGGTAATTGATGAGGAACGGATTGATGTTGAATGACGAAAGCTTCAACTTCTGGAGGTTCTTCAAATGGTTAGGTATAATGGTAGTGCGGAAATACTCCTTTCCACTCTCTATTATGGCCTGTTTCTGTTGCTCTGTCATTGTGAATTATTTTATGGATTTGAATTTGTTACGTAAAATATTTACTGTAATCTGATTGGCTTTCAAATTGTTGCTATGCTGTCATTTTGCCTTTGTCAACAATAATCTGACCACTTTCAAAACAAGTATAATTTGCTTTTTTGTTTGAAGTTTCTTTTTTTTAGTAGGTGTTCATAATCACTTTAATATTTGATGCGTTCTGTTTGAGAGCAGATTTTCGTTTTCATTTGAAGGTAGCGCCCGTAAAGAAGCGTGACTTGTCACGATTTAGGAAGCGACCGAAACAAGTGCTTTTGTTGAAGACGGACAGATGCGGGCATTGTGACTGAAAATGAAATGGAAAGATGCCTCAAAGAGGACGAATCAAAAATCGAAAACGCCTACTTGTGTATTATATAAATAATTTTGAACATCTACTTAACATTATTGACAATTTCTTAATGTCGCCTATACTCTAACAAACGAACACCATGTTGTTGCTCGGAAGTCAAGAGTACACAATTAACACTAAATAATATGCAAATGTAGCAATAATTTCTTAAATAATCAATATTGTTAAAATTTTAACTTGGAAATTATGTGTGCCCTTTATTGAATAAGTTTGACTCGGGAATTTGTTGACTTCGTTGACACACATTCAAGTGAGAAACTCTTGATGATTCGAAAGTCCACGAGTTTAAGGAGAAGAATTAGTATTTGTCCTAAAAATGTCGTAACTTCGTACAATGAATCAGAAAGCGTAACAACATCGAAAAATTGTCGCACTCTTTGCCGAACGGTTAGCATTTACGCTTCCGAGTGTTTGGCAACAGGCATTCTGCTAAAGTTAATATGAATCTTTATAATACTACTAACCAATAATTTCTGAACCTATGATTAAGGATATTGCACACATTGCCTTGAATCCGTTGGATATGGACAAGACGATAGAATATTTTGATTCAGTTTTCGGCTGGAAGAAAGTGTTTGAACTGCATAAGGATAATGGCGATCCATGGATTGTGTATCTGAAAATCTGCAAGGGGCATTTCCTCGAACTGTTCTATGATGGTCAGAATGACCGCGATTATGCTTTCGACTTCAAGAAAACTGGCTATAACCACTTGTGTGTTACCGTTGGAAATATCCGCAAGACTCTGCAAGAGATTTATGAAAAGGGCTATATCAGCTCGCCCGAACCCGAACAGGAGAAGAGCGGATGCTTGAATCTATGGCTGTACGACCCTGACGGCAATGGCATAGAGCTGCAGGAATACACTCCAGCATCGGTGCAGATGGAGAGCAATGAGGCGCCATACGAATTTGATCGTGAGGGTTATGTAGGCATCGGTCATGCTTGTTTTGTTTGCAAGGATATAGATGCATCACTCGATTTCTATTGCAACAAGCTGGGCATGAAGCTTGTAGGCATACAGAACAACGATGAAGGTGAGCCTTGGCTGCATTACGTTAGAATGGCAGATGGTGTTTATCTCGAACTGATACCAAACGGTGAGGGAGAAAATCCAAACAAAGGATGGAACTCACGCGGTTTTCAGCATCTGTGTCTTGAGACAGACAACCTGCATGATGATGTGGAGCGTCTGCGTGCCATAGGAGTGGAGATTGACCAAGAGCCAAAGACGTCATCCGACAGGAACTGGCAGGCGTGGATACATGACCCCGATGGCAATAAAGTGGAGTTGATGATGGTTGACCCAGAGTCGCCTCAGGCAAAAGCTTAGTTTGTATAATTGTAGAATTAATGTCACACGCAATGCTGAACAGAGTTAGAGGGCATACACAAGTCCGT
>JAKSLL010000009.1 GCA_024401215.1 Bacteroidaceae bacterium | reverse complement strand
ACATTTAGAACAATTTCTATAATCGCCTACAAAGGTAAGAGTTTCGCTCCACTTGTTTTGGAGTTAAAGGGAAGTTAAAGTGACGAATGTCCGTATATAGCAAACGTCCCTTTAACTCCGAACGATGCGACAAAATAAGAGTGTGTAACACGCGTAACACACAGCATGTTACACGCGTAACATACGGCGTGTTACAAGTGTAACATAGGGCGTGTTACGCGTGTTACATTTAGCGGGAAAGATCAAGTTTGTGCGGGTAGTGTATGGTACTGGTTTTAGTTGACACATTCATTAGTTAATACTGCTCAGGTTGACACTTGCCTTGAATGCGTCCTGATTTAGTTGACTGATTTTTGTTGACCTGTGGTGCGGAATACGAACTTGTTATGCACGAAAAAAGGATGTATCAAAATGTAACTTTTGATACATCCTTCTATTTTGTACGTCTTTATATATCAGTTCTTTTCGTATATATTACCGATTCTTAGAATCTTTGGTTTTTCTGTCAACTTTTCAGAAGGGATAGCCTTAGCCTCAGAAGCCTCAGCATTTACATCGTTTCTTTCTTTAGCGTAGAAGTAATAATCCCAGCTCCAGTCATCGTAATACCACTGATGATAGTAATGATAGCTGTGATAGTAATCCTCCATGTAGTAGTAGTTTGACAGCTTGTCTAAGTCGAAAGGCTCTGTTGCTCCCTCGAAGTATCCGTGGAATCGGCGGCTGGTGAGATGGTAATTTCGGATGCGTCCGCTATATTCTGGGAATTCAGGGTAAGACATAATGATTGTACCGTTGTTGATGCTCCATTTGAAATAATAATAGAGTTTTGAATATGGTCCATTGCCTCTGTTGAAGTAGTCAACTTGATATCCGTAGCCATATCGTGCATAATCATGGTCAGGGTAGAATGCTAAATCAGTACGGTCTGCAACAAACGCTTCTTCTTTATGTGTGCGAGGGTTTTCAACCGTGTAGTAAGTGCCAAAATAGCCTGTCCACTCACCTGACAGTTCAATTGCTCTGTCGTAGTCATCTTTTTCACATGATGTGAAGAGGGCGCATGTCATTACGAGCGCAAAAAGATAGGATAATGATAAAAACTTTCTCATGATAAAATCTATTTATTGTGTCTATAATTATTTTTATTTGATACAAAATTAGTGGATTTGCTTGAAAAAACAAAAGGAATACTGCTATTAGTGATAGGGAAAACTCTTTTTGTAGGGTGAAATGTCTAAATGTGCAGGATATCTCAATATAAAATATTCAATAAGTAATGGTGAAATATTAACTTTGAAAGTTATTTTTTCACCATTACTAATAGGCTTTTTTTTGTGTTTCGTACAATAAATTGAACGCGCGTTCGTTATTATATTAAGACAGTAAGGATGAAAAGCTGGTGTAAAAGACATGTTAGCTTTTCTCTCTAAAACATAATTTGCAGAATTTATTAAGAATTGAGAAGACTCCAATATATATTGTTCATAGCAATTGCGCTTGGTGTGCTTGCTGCGTGTTCTACAAAAAAGAATACGAGCATGACTCGTAGTGTGCAAGCATTTAAGGCGCGTTATAATACCTATTTTAATGGGAATGAGTCCTTTAAGGAAGGGCGACTTCAGCAGGAAGAGGGCAATAAGGATAATTTCACGGAAATAATTCCTCTTTATGCGACAGGCAATAAGAATACAGTCAAGATTGGCTCATCGAATTTTGAGACGGCGATAACAAAATGCCAAAAGACCATAAAGACTCACACGATAACAAAAAAGCCTGAGTGGAAGTCAAATAGGCAGAAAACTCCTAAAGATAAGATTTGGCTGAGCCAGAAAGAATATAATCCATTCCTTTGGAAGGCATGGTTTTTGATGGCTGAGGCTCAATTCCGTAAAGGCGATTATATGGAGGCTGCAACAACATACGCCTATATCCAGCGTTTGTATTTCTCAAAACCTAATATCATAGCCAGGGCGAGAGTGCTCGAAGCAAGATGCTATGCAGAGATGGAATGGTTTTATGATGCCGAAGACCTCTTGCAGCGAGCACAGCGTGACAGTTTCCCAAACACGCTGGAACCTCTTAAGGCACAGGTATATGCGGATATTCAGCTTCGCCAAAAAATGTATAAGGAGGCGATTCCAAATATAGAGAAATCGCTAAAGGCGGAAACGCGAGGCAGACAGAAGACACGATTGTATTTCTTGTTAGGACAGCTTCATCATAAGACAGGCAATGATAAGGAAGCGTTCAAATATTTCAAGAAAGTCATAAAGAGAAACCCTTCCTACGACCTTGAGTTCAACGCTCGCATCCAGCTGACGGAGGCGATGGCAAAAGGACACTCTAAGCAGATGATAAGGAAGCTTAATGCGATGGCTAAGAATCCAAAGAATAAGGAATATCTTGATCAGGTGTATTATGCTTTAGGTAATATCTATCTTGCTAAGGGTGATACTACTCGCGCCATTTGGGCTTATAGCGATGGAGTGGAGAAGAGTTCGAAAAATGGTATAGAGAAGGGTGTTGTGCTTCTGCATCTTGGCCAGCTCTATTGGATGAGAGAGAAATTTGTTGACGCTCAGAAGTGCTACTCTCAGGCTTTGGGTCTTTTTGATAAAGATAGAGAAGACTATAAGGAGATAGACGAGAGGAGCAAGATTCTTGACGAACTTCTCCCTTCAGCCGAAGCTGTGGAGGTGCAGGATAGTTTGCAGATGATGGCAAAGCTTGACTCTGTCACTCGAATGGCAAAGATTAAGAAAACCATTGAGGAATTGAAGAAGAAAGAGAAGGAGGAGGAGCGTAAGAATGCCGAGTCAAGCTCGTCAAGCACAACCAGCCAGCGTACTAATGCGTCTTCCACAATAGGTCCTCGCACAGCAGCAAACAGGAATAACAGAGAGGCTGCTTTATGGTATTTCTATAATCCTACAACGGTGGCTGCAGGTAAGAAGGAGTTTGAGAAGAAGTGGGGAAAGCGTGAACTTGCTGATGATTGGCAGAGAAAGAACAAGACTGTGCTGAGTGATTTCAATGATGAACAGGTGAATGATAGTCTGTCGGAGGAGGAATCTGCTATGATTCTGGAAGAAGAAGAGGGGGGCGGCAAGAAAGACAAAGCAGCTTTAAAGGCAGAGAAAGATTCTCTTAAACAGGCAGAATATGAGGATGATCCTCATCGTCCAGAGTTTTACTTGAAAGATATTCCGTTCACAGAAGAGCAGATGGCAGCTTCCAATGCCGCGCTTGTGGAGGGCTTGTATGGTTCGGCTGTTGTGTATAAGGATAGGATGGAGAATTTCCCTCTTGCAGAAAGAACATTCAAGCGCATCCTTGTCGATTTTCCAGAATACGAGCACATGGATGAGACATATTATAATATGTTCCAGCTTTATTCGCGAATGGATAGACGTGATGATGCAGAAGTGTACAGACAGAAACTCATGGAGGAATTTCCTGAAAATGAGCATGGCTTGATGATTGCCGACCCTCAGTTTGAGTATAAAGGCAGATATGGCAAGCAGATAGAGGATTCGATTTATACGGTGACATGGGAGGCTTTCAATGCAGGAGAATACCAAAAGGTGTTGGATAATAGTTCGTTTACAGAAAAGGAGTATCCGAAAGGAGACAATCGACCACGTTTCATGTTCTTGGAGGCAATGAGTCAGCTTGAAATGGGTAATACGGACAATTTTATGAATAAGCTCAAGAGTATAGTTGAGAAATATCCAAAATCAAGTGTGAGTGAACTGGCAGGTTTGTATGTGAAGGGGTTGAAGGAAGGTCGTCTGCTTTCAAGCGGAAAGTTCACAGGAGGAAGTATTTGGGAGCGCAGAATGCGTTTCGGAGAGAATGGTGACTCGCTTAATGGCGATTCTACATTCAGCACAGAGAAAATATGCAATTATGTGTTTACTATTGCCTATGAGCGCGATTCCATCGATGAAAATCAGCTGCTTTTTGAGATTGCACGCTATAACTTTACTACCTTTGCAGTACGTAACTTTGATATGGGTGTAGAGAAAGGCGATGGTATTGATATGCTACAAGTGCGCACATTCTTGAATTATGATGAAGCGTACATTTATATGCGCCGTCTTCTTAATGACGATGAAATGGCTGCGAAGCTAAAAGGTTTGAAATGCTTTATTATAAGTGAGGAGAATCTGGCAAAACTGAAAAAAGGGTTGAGCTTCATGGACTATTTCAACTTCTTTGATGAGAATATGGAGCCTGGCGCAAATATGAATGGAGATGGATATCCTTTTGATGGACCTACAGACTTCAAATTGCAGGGTGAAGAAGATGAGGAGGAAGAAGATGAGGATTATGAGGAATATGATGATGACTTTTTATTCTAAGTAGGTAATCAAAATTATTTATAAGTTCATCCTCGTAGGTGTGTTCTTAATATCTATACTCTCTTTTGAAACACCCTTGCGCTTATCGCCTTCTCGTTCGCCTTCATTCTTTGGCTCCGACAAGTCGAGCGCTGCGCCCCGAGTCTTCGAAATAGATATTTAATCAATTTCTTGCCTCGTCATATTACTACTTCATCCTCAGTCGCTATGCCCGCATAGCTCCTTCTGCTGAAGATAGTAATCTGCATCAAAATAGAGTATATCTATTATAAAACTAATTTTGATCACCTACTTAACGAGTTTTTACACGTTACTAATCATAAAAAAGATATCAGATGAATGGGACATTGCTTTGGGTTGATGACGAGATTGAGCTGTTAAAGGCTTATGTCATTTTCCTTGAAAAGAAAGACTACGAAGTTGTCACAGCGACAAATGGTCAGGATGCTCTTGATCTTTGTCGTGAGCAGAATTTTGACTTGATATTCTTGGATGAGAATATGCCTGGTCTCAGTGGACTTGACACTCTTTCAATGATCAAGGAAATAAACCCTACAATTCCTATTGTGATGGTGACAAAGAGTGAGGAGGAGAATATCATGGATTTGGCAATAGGGCAGAAAATCGCAGATTATCTCATAAAGCCAGTAAATCCTAATCAGATATTCCTCACATTGAAGAAGCATCTCCATAAGAAAGAGATACAGACTGAAGTGGCAAATAGCGGTTATCAGCAAAATTTCTCAAAAATAGGTATGCAGATAAACGATTCCTATACACTTGACGAATGGATTGAAGTGTACAAGCGACTTGTGTATTGGGAATTGGAACTCTCTGACACTAATAGCGAAATGACAGAAATGCTGAAGATGCAGAAAGCAGAGGCGAATAATGAGTTTGCTAAGTTTGTGCGGAAAAACTATATGGGATGGGTGTCTGATAGCGAAAAGCGTCCTCTGATGTCACCAGATGTTTTTAAGAAGAAAATATTTCCATTGTTAGATAATGGCGATAAGGTTTTTCTCGTTGTATTCGACAATTTCCGATATGACCAGTGGCGTGAGATTTCCAAGGAGTTGGCAGATGACTTTGTTTTTGATGAACAACTTTATGTGTCGATTCTTCCGACTGCTACTCAATATGCGAGGAATGCTATTTTTTCAGGATTGATGCCAAATCAGATAGCACAATTGTTTCCTGATTTGTGGGTGGACGAAGATGAAGAAGAGGGTAAGAACCTCAATGAGGAACCTTTGATACAGACTCAATTTGACAGATACAGAAGGAAAAACACCTTCTCGTATTTCAAACTTAACAATTCTTCTGATTCAGAAAAGATTGTTGATAAGTTCAAAAACCTTATGAACAATGACTTGAATGTGCTTGTTATAAATTTCATTGATATGCTCAGCCATGCCCGTACGGAATCACGTATGGTGAGAGAGTTGGCAAGCGATGAACAGGCTTACCGCAGCATTACTGCTTCGTGGTTTCATAATTCCCCTGTAAGGGATTTGTTTAAGGAACTTGCTAAAACTGATGCTAAGATTATAATTACAACAGATCATGGCTCAATTAGGGTGAACAATCCAATAAAAGTGATAGGTGATAAAAATACAAATACAAATCTGCGATATAAGCTGGGAAAGAATCTCAGCTATAACAACAAGCAGGTGTTTGAGGTGAAGGCGCCTAAAGCGGCATTCCTTCCATCACCAAACATAAGCACCACTTATATTTTTGCTCAGAATGACGATTTCTTCGCATACCCTAATAACTATAACTATTATGTGAGTTATTATAAAAACACATTTCAGCATGGTGGCATAAGTATGGAGGAAATGCTCATACCTCTCATCTCTATGCAGAGCAAGAAAAAGAATTAGTATAGTAACTTGTAAGAAATAAGTTCTTTTGATAATAATTTATTTGTTATGGAAATAAGAATACATACAATCGATGAAATCGGTGAAGCTGCTTCTAAGTTTATCGATGAAATGGGAGAAAACACTGTTTTTGCTTTCTATGGTAAGATGGGAGCAGGAAAGACAACATTCATCAAGGCTGTGTGCGAACAGTTGGGTGTTGAAGATGTCATCAATTCACCTACATTTGCCATCGTTAACGAATACCTCGATGGAAAAGGTAATCCAATATATCATTTTGATTTCTACAGAATAAAAAAGGAACAGGAGGTTTTGGATATTGGATATGAAGATTATGTCTATTCAGGTAATATATGCTTTATGGAATGGCCTGAGCTGATCGAAGACTTCCTTCCTGAAGATGTGGTGAAGGTGGTGATAGAGGAAGATGCCGACGGCAGTAGAGTGATACGCATCTGATGAGTTTCATAATGATGTTTGAATATAAAATAAGCCCCCTTTGATTTCATGTCAGAGGGGGCCTAAAAATACAAGCCCAATTTTCCGAAGTTATTATTTCACCATTACTAATCTTCGAATTGTTCGTTATATTCGAGTTCAGCTTCGACAATAAGAGTAAGTGTGTCGATGTCGTATGGTCCCATGCCTTCTTTTTTTGCTTTCTTTTGGATATTTTTCGCTATGTCTTCTGTGTCAACTTCAATGGTGTCGTCATCTGCAGAAGAATCGCAGATTTTATCGAGTAATTCAAGCATTACATCAAGGCAATAGTAGATATCTTCTTCAGACAACTTTTCACGGTTTTCTGAACCAATGTAGTTGAGGATAAACTCAACTTCTTTTGCATCTTCTTCTGCTCCTAAGAGTATTTCGTTGTCTATGTTGCTCATAATTGAAAGTTTAATTTGAAAATGTTTTAACCTGTACGATTAGATGATTGACGCTTCGCGCATAAAAGAAAATATGTAAAAATAAACAAAAATAGGAAAAATATACCCTTTATAAAGGATGGGTATAATTAGCATATATTGTTTTTATTTATTTTTCGATATTTTTATGTGTTTTTTTTGGCGCGGAGCGTAGCCATACAGACCGAAAATGTTTTTTTACCGATTGATTGGGATTTTTTTTTGTAATGTTGTCAAAGCAGAGCTTTTATTTTCTCGTCAAATTTGCTTTTTGATGCAGCGCCTAAGACTTTGTCAACAACCTCTCCGTCTTTGATGAACAGTACAGTTGGAACATTGCGTATGCCAAATTCAGCTATTAAGTCTTCTGCTTCGTCTTCAATGTTGACTTTGCCAACAACAACCTTGCCTTCGTATTCAGTCGAAAGTTCTTCTATGATAGGTGAAATCATTTTGCATGGACCACACCATGTTGCCCAGAAGTCGAGCACAATTGGCAAACCTTGATTTGCGATTTCTTCGTAATTTGAGTCGTTAATATTCATAATGTATGTATTATTTAATTGTTATTTATGTTAGTTAGCAATAGAAATGGTGAAAGACATCCATTTGTCAGTTTATGGTCACTTTGAGCATCTCATTGTCTTTCAGAAATCTGTAGAAATTCTTTCCCACTAAAACTTTAGTGCTTTTTGAAAGACATTCGACACACATGCCATCAAAAGTTTTAACGATGAACTGTAATTCAGCATTACCGCGATTCTCATTGATATTCTCAATAAGATCTTGCGCTAAATTTTCGTTAAGATCATCCAAATCAACTTCTATTGTGACTTTATTTATGACTGTGTCTTTTATTTCTGATAACAAATCCACAGAGCAGACATTTGTGTTAAACTTGCCTGTTTGGTACTTGTTTGGTTCTATTTTTAAGCGTATAAGCAGACACGCCCCTTCAACAAAGAAATTTCTGTATGTAATCCAGTCTCTTCCAAAAAGAGCTATTTCGCCAGCGCCTTCAAAGTCTTCTAATTTCACTATTCCGTAAGGCTTGCCAGTTCTGCTTTCACCAACTCTGACAGAAGTGACGATTCCACCGAGGATTACCTCTTGCATTTCGCTTAATTTCTCTTTTTGATCTTCAAGCAGGTTGGAATGAGTGTTGCAGATGTAATCCAAAATTGGAGCATATTCATCGAGAGGATGAGCAGATAGGTATATGCCTACAAGTTCACGTTCTTTGTTGAGGCGTTCGAGGTTACCCCATACAGGCCATTCTTTAGGTATGGCTGGGTGGCTCACTTCAATGCCCATGTTTCCAAAAAGTGATGTTTGTGACTGGAATTTATCTTGTTGGTAGCTGTTGCCGTATCGTACAAGAACATCCAGGTAAGTTTCGCCAGCTTTTTGTCCAGGAGCAAAGAATGTCTCTCGTGAGAAATCGGTAAAACAGTCGAATCCACCGGCAACAATGAGGTTTTCAATGTTCTTCTTGTTGCATTGGCTGAAATTTATTCTCTCGAAGAAATCGAAGACAGAAGTGAAAGGTCCATTTTTTTCTCTTTCTGTCACGATGGCGTTTACTGCAGATTCGCCCATGCCTTTGATTGCTGCGAGACCAAAGCGAACTTCGCCTTTCTTGTTAACACCAAAGTTGTTGAACGATTCATTCACATCTGGGCCGAGACACGGAATTCCAAGTGACTTACATTCGTCCATGAGTTTTGTTATTTCCTTTATGTCACTCTTTCTTCGAGTCATGATGGCAGCCATAAACTCTGCTGGGTAGTGAGCTTTTAGGTAAGCTGTCTGGTATGCCACCCATGAATAGCAGGCAGCATGTGACTTGTTGAAAGCGTATGAAGCAAATTTCTCCCAGTCTGCCCATATCTTCTCCAGCACCTCCGGGTCGTGTCCGTTTTTCTTGCCGCCTTCGATGAATTTAGGCTTCATTTTGTCAACGATGTCTTTCTTCTTCTTACCCATCGCTTTACGCAAAGCATCGGATTCGCCTCGGGTGAAATTAGCCAATTGGCGACTTAAGAGCATGACTTGCTCTTGGTACACAGTAATGCCGTATGTGTCCTTCAAATAAGTCTCCATACAGTCAATATCGTATGTGATAGGCTCTTTCCCGTTTTTGCGCGCGATGAACGAAGGTATATAGTCCATAGGTCCTGGACGATACAAGGCATTCATGGCAATAAGGTCTTCAAAGACTGTAGGGTGAAGTTCACGAAGATATTTCTGCATGCCTGCCGATTCGAACTGGAATGTGCCGATGGTCTGTCCTTTCTGATATAGTTCGTATGTCAGTTCATCGTCAATAGGTATATTATCGAGGTCAATGTCTATGCCATGGACAGCCTTCACGATTCTACAAGCTTCCTTTTGCTCGGAAAGTGTTTTAAGGCCGAGAAAGTCCATCTTGATAAGTCCCGTTGATTCTATGACATGGCCATCGTATTGCGTTACGGCTGTTTTTATTTCAGGAAAATCAGGGTCGTCAGCAGTAGATACAGGCACATGGTCAGAAATAGGGTCACGGCAGATGATGAATCCGCATGCGTGAATACCTGTGTTTCTTACTGTACCCTCAAGCTTATTTGCGTATTCGATAGTATCTCGTTCGCTTTTCTCTGGTGAAGTCGCTGCAGCCTTAAGTTCTGGTGTGCATTGTAGATAGTTCTTAAGTTTTGGCTTCATTCCATCGGGAAGCTTCTCGGGCATAGCTTTACACCATCCATTTACTATTGGAAGAGGGATATTCTGAACTCGGGCAACATCCTTAATAGAGTTTTTGGCTGCCATGGTGCCGTAAGTAATAATATGGGCGCAGTTGGCATGCCCATACTTGTCCATCACCCAATTAAGCACTTTGCCACGACCATCATCATCGAAGTCGGTATCGATATCAGGAAGGGAGATACGGTCAGGGTTAAGGAAACGCTCAAACAGCAAATCGTATTTCAGTGGGTCTAATTTTGTGATGCCAAGGCAGTATGCTACTACAGAACCAGCGGCGGAACCACGTCCAGGACCAACCCAAACGCCAAGTTCTTTGCGTGCGGAATTGATGAAATCCTGAACGATGAGGAAGTATCCAGGGAATCCCATTGTCTTCATGATGTGAAGTTCGAACCTGATTCTGTCTTCAACATTTTCTGGTATTCCGTACGATCCCACAATAAGTTTGTCGGCAGTTATGTTGTCGGCAGTTCCTGAGCCGTATATCCTTTGGGCTCCTTCGTAAGCAAGCTTTGCAAGATAGTCTGCTTCAAACTTTATTCTGTATAATTTGTCGAATCCACCGAGCTTTTTTATCTTAGCCTCACCGTCTTCTGCCGGCATTTGGTTTTCGCCATTTTCATCAGATGTGAATTCTTTGAAGAGGTCTTCTTGTGAATATTTCTGTCGCCATAACTCTTCTGTTCCAAAATCTTCAGGAATAGGGAAGAATGGCATGATAGGGTTGCTGTCTATGTCGAATGTCTCAACCTTGTCGAGAATCTCAATAGTGTTGCTAAGCGCTTCAGGAATGTCACTGAATACGCCGTTCATTTCTTCTTTTGTCTTGAACCATTCTTGCTTTGAATAGAGCATGTGAGGTTCGTCTATTCGTTTTCCTGTTGAAAGGCATAAAAGTCTTTCATGGGCTTCTGCGTCATCTTGATTAACAAAGTGTGAGTCGTTCGAACAGATAAGTTTCACGTTGTATTTCTTTGCAATCTCGATGAGGTATGGTTCGATGGCTAATTGCTCCTCGTAAGTCTCCCTGTTTGCTGTTATTGTAGGGTCTGTCACTTGGTGGCGCATGAGCTCCATATAATAATCATCACCAAAGATGTCTTTATACCATTTTACTGATTCTTCTGCTTTTGCGAGCAGTTCCTCTTTTGACAATGGTTCGCTCGCGAATTTTGCCAGGCGTAGAGCTCGGCGCACAAATTCTTGTGGCTCACCAGCAAGACATGCTGAGCAGATGATGAGGTCTTCGTGGAATTCAGCAAGATCTTTCTTGTCTGTTCGTGGGCGGATATAGTTTCCGTCAACCCATGCTCTTGAAACAAGTTTTATGAGGTTTCTGTATCCCTTTTCATTTTTTGCAAGTACAATGAGGTGATTACCACTTCTGTCGGCTTTTGTGGTCATGTCCTCCTTGTTTCGTCTGGCGACATACATCTCACAACCGAAAATTGGCTTAAAGGGCTCCAAACCTTCTTTTTTCCTTTTACTGTTTACATTTGAGCAGTAATCGAAAAAGTCCTTTATTCCGAACATATTTCCATGGTCAGTCAATGCCATACCTCTCATTCCGTTGGCGATAGCTTTATCTACCAATTCGTCGACTTTTGACATGCCATCGAGAATACTATAATGTGTGTGGACGTGTAGGTGTACGAAATCTTCCATTGCAATTTTATTTTGTGCAAAGATAATCTATTTTTTTATTCCTTTCATTGTTTGTTTCGTGTTTTTATATAACTTTGCCTTAAATTTCAGATTATGGCTCAGGGGCATATACAAATCCAAGAATTAAAGACAGAACAGCAACTGCGAATTTCTATGCAGCAGCTTCAATTGGTGAAGTTGCTGGAAATGCCTATTGCAGAATTTGAGCAAAGGGTTAAGAAGGAGGTTGTGGAAAATCCTGCTCTTGATGATTGTAATGTTGATGATTACGGGGATGAGTATAAAAATAATGGCGATAACGCTGAAGATATTAATGATACAGGAGTTGATGAATACAGTGAATCCTCGGATGAGGCGCTGCATGAAGATGTGGAACGAGAATTAGCTGAATATGAAGGGAATGAAGATATTCCTATTTATGCTTCAAATGGTGTCAGAGAGCAGAATGATTTGCCATTAGGAGATAGCGTTTCGTTCATTGATTATCTAGAATCTCAGATGATGAATTACGACATGACAGAATTGCAGGAGCAGGTGATGCATTATTTGATAGGGTCTCTTGATAGTCACGGATATATTGATAGGCCAATACCGACAATTGTGGATGAACTTTGTTTTAACGAGTATTTGGATGTCACCGAGAAGGATGTTAATGATGTATTGCATATACTTCAAAGTTTTGACCCTGTGGGTATAGGCGCTCGTAATACAAAAGAATGTCTGCTATTGCAGATAGACCGGCAGCTGAATGGGGATGAGCCATTGTCCGAATTGAAGGAGAAATTTTTGCGTTTAGAACGAGTTGTTATATCAGATTATTACGATTTGTTCATAAATAACAATATAGAGCGTCTCAAGATAAAACTTAATTTGTCAGACGCTCAGATTGGCATGATAATTCAAGGATTAAAAAAACTGAATGTTAATCCAGGTTATGCATTAAGTGAGTCTTCTTCAGATAGAGTGTCAACTCAAATTCCCGATTTCATCATAGAAACAGATGGTGAAGATGGGGTGGATATGTATTTGAACGGGGGAGAGGTTCCTCGCCTGCATGTCAGAAAGGATTATCTTAATAGGTTAAGAGCTTTTCAGTCAGGCTCATCTAAGATGACAAAAAGCGAAAGGGAAGCAATGGTCTATACTCGTGATAAGGTGGAGTCTGCTCAAATGTTTATAGAATCTATTAAGCAGAGACGCAGAACCTTGTATGAAACGATGAAAGCTATTATAGATTTGCAGCACAAATACATCATAACTAAGAATGAAGAGGATAAAGTAAGGCTTGTCTTGCAGGATGTTGCAGACAGGGCAGGATATGATGTGTCCACGGTATCGAGAGTGTGCAATTCAAAATGTGCTTTACTTGATGGTAGAATATATCCATTGTCAAAATTTTTCAAGTTGACTCGAGCTAATGTTGACGGCACCGAGGTTGATTCGCACAGAGTGAATGAGTTGTTGCAGTCAATTGTAGCCAATGAAGATAAGCATAACCCATACTCTGATGATAGAATTGCCTTGATAATGGAGAAAAAAGGGGTGAAAATCGCCCGTCGAACAGTAGCGAAGTATCGTAAGGAGTTAGGCATCCCATCCGTAAATAATAGGAAAGCGTAATGGAAGCGTGTGTTGAGATTAGACATGAATAATTAGAATGGCTTATAGATATGAATGAGAAGAGATTGATACAGATAGCTAAAGTGCTGTCAACGATGTTTATGCCATTGTATGCACCTTTATGGGTGATTTTAGGATTGTTTTTGTTTAGCTATCTAAGCATGCTGCCTTGGCAGTATAAGATTCTTATTCTGGGAATGGTGTATTTTTTTGCTGTGTTTATTCCAACAATGGGGATCTATCTGCTTAGAATATTCAAGAAGTGGACTCACCGTGAGCTTTCTCACCGTGAGCATCGTCATATGCCATATGTTGTGACATTGTTCAGTTATGCTATGTGCTTAGTTATTATGACTAAGATGAATACAGCCATGTTTTTCCGTGGTGTTGTCATGGCTGCTCTTGTAGCTCAGATTATATGTGTGACCCTCAATGCATGGTGGAAAATTAGTACGCATATGGTAGGAATGGGCGGTCTTGTTGGAGCGCTTAATGCATTTAGCGTGTTGTTTTTCTATAACCCTATTTGGCCTTATTGTGCTCTTCTGCTTCTTTCTGGTGCCTTGGGTACAAGTCGCATAATTTTGCGACAGCACTCTCTTGCACAAGTGCTTGTTGGCTTTATTATAGGTTATATATGTTCTATGACTTTCATCCTTATATCCTGGATGTAGTCTTATTGTGCATAACAAAATTTATAAAGAATAATTAACTAAAAATACAATAAATATGACACCTGTAGTTTCAATTATTATGGGCAGCACTTCAGACCTTCCAGTAATGGAGAAAGCTGCAAAGTTCTTCGATGAAATGGAGATTCCTTTTGAGATAAATGCACTAAGTGCTCATCGCACGCCTGATGCTGTAGAGGCTTTTGCAAAAGATGCTAAGGATAGGGGAATAAAAGTTATAATAGCAGGTGCTGGTATGGCAGCCGCACTTCCTGGAGTTATTGCTGCAAGTACAACTCTTCCTGTTATAGGAGTGCCAGTGAAGGGAAGCGTGCTTGATGGTGTGGATGCTGTCTATTCAATGCTTCAGATGCCTCCAGGAATACCTGTGGCTACTGTTGCAATCAATGGAGCTCTCAATGCAGGAATTCTTGCTGTTCAAATGTTGGCTCTTAGTGATGAGAAGCTTGCAGAAAAGTTTGCTGATTACAAGAATGGACTTCGCAAGAAGATTGAAAAGGCAAATGAAGAATTGAAAGAAGTAAAGTTTAACTTCAAGTGCAATTGATATGTATAAAAGAAGGAACTCTTCTGAGGTAAATGTTGGCGGTGTTCTTGTAGGCGGAAACAATCCGATACGCATACAGTCGATGGCCAACACCTCTACAATGGACACGGAGGGTAGCGTAGCGCAAGCTCTTCGTATTGTTGAGGCTGGTGGTGAGATTGTGCGTTTCACTACTCAGGGCAATCGTGAGGCATTAAACATGATAAATATCAGCAATGGGCTACGCAGTAAGGGATGTGATGTTCCTCTTGTTGCTGATGTTCATTTCAATGCTGCTGTTGCTGATACGGCGGCAGCAATATGTGAGAAAGTTCGTGTTAATCCTGGCAATTATGTTGATCCAGCGCGTTCCTTCAAAAAACTTGAGTATTCAGATTCTGAATATGCGGAAGAGATAAAGAAAATTGACGAACGCTTTGTCCCATTCTTGAATATTTGCAAAGAGCATAAAACAGCAGTAAGAATAGGTGTCAATCATGGTAGTCTGTCAGATAGAATAATGTCTCGTTATGGAGACACTTCGGCTGGCATGGTTGAGTCATGTATGGAGTTTTTGCGTATCTGTGTTCGCGAGAATTTTAAGGATGTTGTGATTTCTATCAAGGCGTCTAATACTGTTGTGATGGTTACCACCGTTCGTTTGCTCGTTAAGGCGATGGAAAAGGAGTGTATGGCATTTCCACTGCATCTCGGAGTGACAGAGGCAGGCGAAGGTGAGGATGGACGCATCAAAAGTGCCGTTGGAATCGGTGCTTTGCTTTGCGAAGGAATAGGAGACACTATCCGTGTGAGTCTTTCTGAAGCTCCAGAAAGAGAAATTCCTGTTGCGAGGAAATTGGTTGATTTCATCGAAGAATGTAGCTTGTTAAGGGAGAGTGCTAAGACTTCTATTTCTGATGATACCGTAACTCTTATTGTTGATGATGAAGAGTGGGAAGATTTGCAACTGAAAGCTTCTATGGCTGTAGGCGCTTTGTTTATAGATGGTCTGGCTCATAATCTTGTCATACAAAATCCACATTTCTCAGAGCAGCAGCTGAAAGATTTGGCAGATAGCATACTGCAAGCGGCAAGGGTGAAGTTTACGAAAACAGAATATATAAGTTGCCCTGGTTGTGGAAGAACATTATACAATCTTGAAGATACAATAGCCAGAATACGTGCTGCTATTAGTGAGAAAGCTCAAAATGACAACCGTTTCAAAACCTTGAAAATAGGCATTATGGGCTGTATAGTAAATGGTCCTGGTGAGATGGCTGACGCTGATTATGGATATGTTGGTGCAGGTGTTGGCAAGATAAGTCTTTATAAAGGCAAGCAATGCATCGAGAAGAATATCCCTGAAGCAGATGCTGTTGATAGACTTATTGAATTTATAGAAAAAGACTTGAAAATCATCGGACAGGAGAGTAGTTCGGAAAAATAATTTTTGTATGGAAGTTTCTACTTATATTATTATTGGAGCTGTTGCAGTAGTTGTCATTGCTTTTATAGTTATTTACAATGGGCTTGTTTCGTTGCGTAACAAGGTTAACGAAGCATTCTCTACTATGGATGTTTACTTGAAACAGAGGTATGACTTGATTCCAAATCTTGTTGAAGTGGTAAAAGGCTACTCTGCCCATGAAGCAAATGTGTTGGCAACAGTTGCAAGAGAGCGAGCAAACGCAACAAATGTGAATAACAAGATAGCAGGTGAGTGTAAGATATCTTCTATGATTGGACAGATAATGGTTGTGTCAGAGAAATATCCAGCCTTGTTAGCGAATAAAAACTTTTTAGAGTTGCAAGACAAGTTGACACATGTTGAAGAGGATATAGCTTTCTCTCGTCGATATTATAACGGAAGTGTTAGGGAGTATAATGACAAATGCCTTACATTCCCATCTAACATTGTTGCAGGAATCTTTGGGTTCAAGAAAATGTCTATGTTTGAGGTCAATTCTGCGGATGAAAGAAAGTCTGTAAGTGTTGATATATAGTAACTATTCATAATTATTGCAAAGAATATTTTTATCAGTAGTTACTTATACAAAAGCATAGAACAATTAAATACTCATTATTTTTGACAACGACTTATCGGTTTGTGGATGAATATAATCAATAGATTTGTAATTGTTTTCGTGTTACTGTTTGCTGCTCTGTCTGCATCGGCAGACAGAGGAGGGTTTTATTACAACAGCATAAAATATAATGCAGTGGTGCATGAAAACAATGTTTGGGATATTACCGAAGTTTATGATATAACTTTTACAGAGCCTCGACATGGTTTTTATCGTTATCTGCCTCAAACATTTTACCTTTATCACGATGTGTCAGATGATGATGGTGTAAATGTTGATGCTGAAGATGGTGAGATTCAGGAGAGGATTGAAAGATTCACTTATAAAGTTGAGGTTTTGGATCCAATTGTTGCAGGTGGTCCATACGACTTTTCTCTTGACGATGGTAATTATATTTTTAAGATTGGTGATCCCGACGAGGAGGTAACTGGTAGGTATCGATATATTATACATTATACATACGTGTATCCAGATGATCGCCGTCCAGATTATGATTACGTATTTCATACAATCCTAAGTACCGATTTTAACGAACGTATCGAAAAGTTTTACTTTAATTTGACATTTGACAAGCCTCTACCTGATGATTTTGCAGATAACATAGAGATTTTCAGCGGTGAGTATGGAGAAGAGAACAATGTTGTAGATGTCACGTTGTATGCAGATGGTAACACAATTGAAGGTTATGCAAAAAATGTCGAGCCTAATCATGGTGTTACTTTGTATTCGAATCTTCCAAAAGACTATTTTGTAGGTACGAAGAAGGTGAATATGATTTGGCATTACACGTTCTTTGGACTTACTGTTTTGCTGCTTATTCTCATAACATATTATGCGTTAAGGTCTAATCCAGGCAAGGCAACAAAGTCGATTGAATTTTATCCGCCCAAAGGTATTTCAAGTGCGGAAGTTGGATATATTATTGACGAGTCTTCTGACACTGTGGATATAGTGTCACTCATACCATGGTTTGCTAGTCAGGGATATCTAAAGATACGAGAGATAGAAACAGACAATGGTGTAGGTATATTCAAAAAGAAAAAGACAGACTTGGAGCTGACAAAACTTAAAGATCTTCCTGATGATGCTCCTGAATATCAGATGTTGGTGATGCAACTATTTTTCCAAGATGACAATGTGGTCAGACTGAATAGTATTGGAGAAAGGCCTAAAACGATAGAAAAGATAAAAAAGGCATTAGGAAGAAATTTCGTTGAAGAAAGAAAGCTGACAACAACAAAAGCGCATTTTGCGTTGTATATTCTGTTGTGGATTACAAGCTATCTTACTTTTGCTACAAATACCGTTGTTGATACATGGTGCTATGATACGTTCTACTATGTAGCGTTTGTTTGGGCATTGCCATTTATCTTTGGCACAGTCATGAGGCACAATCAAAGTTCTATTGACCTTTATTTGGGCAAGGGGCCGCATCTGAAAAACTTCATCTTGAAGTTTGCAATAATGGCAGTTGTTGCAGCCATATATTATGTCTTATTCATTGAATATGGAGCTCCTATGGATGTGGTCATGTCATCGTGTATGTTTGTTGCATGCTTCCTTGTGGCGGAACTTGCTGGACGTTTTAATGTGAACACGCAGTATCGCCTTGACATGATGGGACGTCTGCTGGGATTTAAGGAATTTATCAAGACAGCAGAGAAATCTCGATTAGAAAAGCTTCAGAACGATGACCCACATTATTACTATCGTGTGCTTCCTTATGCTATGGTATTTGGTCTTACTGATAAGTGGGCGGATTTATTTAAAGATATAAATGTTGACAACCCTGGATGGTATGAATCTTCAGTGCCCCTCACAGGTTATGCCTTCACAAAGAGCCTTACCAGCAACCTCTATTCTTCCGCTAGTAGCGCCATCACAACAATAAGTCACGACAGCAGTTCGCGTAGCGGTGGAGGTGGATTCTCTGGCGGCGGCGGTGGCGGCGGCGGTGGCGGCAGCTGGTGATGAAATAGGAGTCATATTCAGAAAGTCTCAAACAATTTTATACAGTTTCGCTCCACTTGTTGTGTGGAGTTAAAGGGTAGTTAAAGAGAAGTTAAAGGGTAGTTAAAGTGACAAATGTCTGTATATGGCAAACGTCCATTAAACTCCGAGCAATGTGATAACTCCTCTTTAACTTTCCAAACTGAGCAAGTTGCAAACTTGAGAAAGTTGAATGAGTTGTAAAACACCCCTTCACTTGTAAAGCATTGAAAAAATATGAGAAAGAAGTTGCTAATTGATTTAGGGAACACTTCAGCGAAAGTTGCTGTGTCAGAAAACGGAGAAATTATACACTTTGAGAGGAAGGCACATTCGTGGGGAGATATCTTTTCGCGTTTGTTGCATGATTATGATATTGAGTCTGTTCGTTTGTGTAGTGTGGTAGGTGAGGACGAACAGTTAAACAGCGTATTAGACGCTCTTGATATCCCAGTTATAAGACTTACCTATGCAAGCGAATGTGCATTGAAGAATGTGCCAAAAGGACTTGGTGCAGACCGCCTCGCTGCAGATATTGGTGCCTTGAGTGAAATTCAGGGCAAGACATTGCTGGTCATTGATGCTGGCACATGTATTACATACGACATTATCGATTCGGAAGGAATGATTATTGGAGGTGCAATCTCTCCTGGAGTGCAACTTCGCTTGAAGGCGATGCATGAACATACAGCTTTACTTCCCCTTTTTGAAGCGGAAAATGACGCTCCGTTGATTGGAAATGATACAAAAACGGCTATGATGTCTGCGGCTGTTAATGGCACTCGCTTCGAAATAGAAGGCTATATCCGAAGCATACGAGAGGAGTTCCCTGACTTGAGAGTGTTCTTGACAGGAGGCAACAGTTTTGTTTTCTCGCAAGATTTATATGAAATCGTCAGCTATGACCCCTATTTAGTATTCAAAGGATTAAGTGCATTGAATGAATAGGTAGAAAACGTAAAAAAATAACAAGTTTTTAAGATTTTTTTAACTTTTATTTTTTTATTTAATATAAAGTTGCTAATTTTGCAACAAATATAAAAAAGCAACAGGACTGCGGCTCCTCGTTGTACTTCAAACTATGTTCTCTGCCGCGAGAACAAGAAATAAAATATTTACGACAATGAAGAATAAGACAACTGCAGCAATTCTTGCTCTCCTTTGTGGATCTCTTGGTGTTCACCGTTTCTACATGGGCCACACAGTACCAGGTATCGTTTACCTCGTTCTTTGCTGGACTGGTATTCCATCAATCCTTGCTATCGTTGAGGGTATTATGTACCTTATGGATACTGAGGAAAAGTTCCAGGAGCGTGTTGAGGCTGCTAAATTCATCTCTATCATGTAATTTAGAGAACGAAGCCTTAAGGGTTAAGTCTGTTGACGTAAAGTTGACAGACTTTTTTGTTTTTTAGGTGGAATGGGTGTGGTCAAAATGTGGCAAACAGGAAAGCAGAACAATCAAACAAGGTTCAAAGGAGAGAAAAAGAGCAATTATTTGCATTAACAGCTATCAATTCTTGTTTTTTAATAAATAATGTGTTAAAACGCCAACATTTTTTTTTATCTTTGCATTATAAAAACAATCGCAAGTGGTTTTCAGCGATAATAGTTATTCTCAATTCAGTAGATAACATTAAAAACAAAGAAATTAAGTATGGAACAAGCACTTTATATTTATAACACTCTTACCCGTAGAAAGGAAGTTTTCAAACCACTTCATGCACCTCATGTGGGGATGTATGTGTGTGGCCCTACGGTATATGGAGATGCGCATCTCGGTCATGCTCGCCCAGCTATTACATTCGATATTTTATTCCGTTATCTCAAACATCTTGGATATAAAGTTCGATATGTAAGAAACATTACTGATGTTGGTCATCTTGAGCATGATGCTGACGAGGGAGAGGATAAGATAGCCAAGAAGGCCCGTCTTGAAGAGCTTGAGCCAATGGAGGTGGCTCAGTATTATACAAATCGCTTCCATGAGGCAATGGATGCTCTTGGGTGTCTTCCACCATCAATTGAGCCGCATGCATCAGGTCATATCATCGAACAGCAGCAGCTTGTTCAGCAGATTCTCGATAATGGTTTTGCTTATGAAAGCTGTGGCTCTGTATATTTTGATGTTGAGAAATATGACAAGGTTCATAAATATGGCATCCTTTCAGGACGTTCACTTGAGAATATAAAGGATGCATCACGCGAGCTTGCAGGAGTGGGCGAAAAGAAGAATCAGGCAGATTTCGCTCTTTGGAAAGCTGCACAGCCAGAGCATATTATGCGTTGGCCTTCGCCATGGAGCGACGGATTCCCAGGGTGGCATTGCGAATGTACTGCTATGGGACGTAAGTATCTTGGCAATCATTTCGACATTCATGGCGGTGGACTTGACCTTGTCTTCCCTCATCATGAATGTGAGATAGCTCAGGCTGTAGCATCTCAGGGCGATCAGATGGTTACATATTGGATGCATAACAATATGATTACTATCGACGGAAAGAAGATGGGTAAGTCATATAATAATTTCATAACTCTCCCACAGTTCTTTGCTGGCGACCATGAGCGACTTGAGCGCGGATACAGCGCAATGGTGATTCGTTTCTTTATTCTTCAGGCGCATTACCGCTCAACTGTTGACTTCTCTAACGAAGCTCTTCAGGCAGCAGAGAAGGGTCTTGAAAGACTTCTTGATGCATGGAATGCTCTTGGAAACATCACAGCTGGACCCGTAGCATCTGCTCCTGAGGTTACTCTTGACCAGGTTAAAGCTATTGAGGAGAAGAGCTATGAAGCTATGAATGATGACCTCAATACGCCAATTGTTATTAGCAACCTTTTTGAGGCTTCAAAGCTGATAAACAGCATACTTGACAAGAAAGCATGGGTGTCACAAGAGGCACTTGAAGCGTTGAAGCAGATGTTCGCTACATTTGTGTTTGACATTCTTGGCATCAAAGCAGGAGTTAATGCTGCTGGTGATGATAATTCAGCTCGCGAAGAAGCTTTTGGTAAGGTTGTTGACATGTTGCTTGAACAGCGTTCAAAAGCTAAAGCGAACAAAGACTGGGCAACATCTGATATGATCAGAGACAATCTTGCAGCTCTCGGATTTGAAGTTAAAGACACAAAAGATGGTTTCTTTTGGAAACTGAATAAATAGAAATAAGGGGCAGAAATGAGTTTTGACAAAACATTGTCGAACACATTTCTGCCCTTACATCATAAAATACAAAATCAGGATTACTTTTTTTACTTTACCAAAAAAGAATATTACTATGGAGAATCTTAAAACAATCTTTTTTATTCTGTCCTTCATTTTTATATTTGTAGGATTTGGAGCAAGCATTTGGCTTTATGTAGTGCTTAGTGATACTATGTCGATGGCTATCATGGTGGTCTTCTTTTTAGCCTTGATATGGTATGGGTATAATGTGCGTGGTATGCTGAAGAAAGGAAAATAACCTTAATGCCGTGACTTATAGCTATTATTTGAAAAAATGAAAAGGCTTACTTTATTATTGATGTTGTGCTTTGTAGTTGTTGCTGCGAGCGCAAAGAGTGTTGTTTTCACTCTCTCAGATGGCACTCTTGTTTATTATCTTCTTGGAGGCGAGAGTAACCCAATGTTACATTTCAAAGATGGGAAGGTCATTGTGAATGCAGATACTTATGAGTTTTCTGATATCAAGAATTTCTACATATCTGCAACAGATGACCCTAACTCTATCGAGCAAGTGCTGTCTCGTGAAAATGTGACGTTTAGGGATAATGTAGTTGTGATAGCATCGTCAGATGTGAAATCCGTTAGAGTATGTTCTGTAGGAGGTGGTGATGTCAAGGCTGAAGTTGTTAAGCATGCAGATGTAATAACTGTGAGTCTTAAAAACCTTCCTAAAGGCATTTATGTCATATCTGCAGGGGCATCTTCTATTAAAGTAAATAAGAAATAAGTAGGTGGTCAAAATAGTTTTATAATAGATATACTCTAAGTAAGTGGTCAAAATTATTTTTATATTCATCAAGAATTTAGAGAAATTAGAGATTTCTTCTTTCAGTTTGCTAGCAAACTATTCTTACTAATTAAGAATTAAACCGTTACGATTGGAATTAAGAGAAGCTATCCAGACGGCATTCTCTCATTCTCTTCATTGGCTTCGCCGAGGCTAAAGGTTCTTGATTATGAAAATAATTTTGTACAGATACTTATTTTGATGCAGATTACTATCTTCTGCTCGACTTGTCGGAGCCAAAGAATGAAGGCGAACGAGAAGGTGCTAAGCGCAAGAGTGTTTCAAAAAAGAGAGTATAGATATTAAGAACACACCTACGAGGATAAACATATAAATATTTTTGATTACCTACTTAATACCAAATGAAGCGTTTTACATCTCTTATATTGTCTTGCTCTTTAGCGATGAATTTATTTGCACAGGTGAAGCCTGACACCCTTTGGTTTCAGTTCAATGACCGTTTCATCGCTAACGAGATTGTGGATTTGGGTAATGTCGATTCAATAGAATTCAACAAGTCAGGTTTCAAGCGTTTCAAATATTATGAGACAGGCGACCGTGTAGTTGGGCTGTCGAAAACTTATCGAACAGACGGAGTTTACAGATTTGATGCTATAGAGCGCTTTCTTGCTAAACCAGAAGGTTATAGCACTTGTGACTTTACAAAAGAATCGTCACAATGGTGTTTTCAGCGTTCGATGGAGTCTGAGCATTTCGTTTGCTTCTGGGAGAAAGGGCTAACGCTGAAGAATAATTCTGTTACTCTTGACGGTCATACGATAAATATCAAGACACTTCTTGCTAATGGAGAGAAGATATGGAAGAAGTATGTTGAAGATTTGGGATTCCTCGAACCAGGCAAATCGTCAACAGACAAAGTGAAGATAGAGATGTTTATTGTTAACCAGACCACTTGGCGAGCTGACGGCTCTGGTCAGAAAGCTACATACTCCTATTATGACGGAACAACAAAGCGTACATCTTCCTACAATGTTGGTCTGTTTCATTGCAACCCATTGGCTGCATCTGCTGAGGGTGGACACACAGCAGCTCATGAGATAGGGCATGTGTTCCAGTTCCTTGTTAGTGCTGACTTAGGAAGCGACAGAGGATGGCAATGGGGTACAGGAGATAATGGCGTAGGTGGAAACGGATGGTGGGAAAGCTGCGCACAGTGGCAGGCATACAATGTATTCCCATCTTCATTATTCACGGTAAACTACTACGGCGATTATGTAGCTAATGCTTATAAAAACTTCCTTCATGAGGATAATAGATACAGGAATTATTTCTGCCAGTATTATTTCTGCCAGCTTTACGGGCAGGATTTTATTGGACGTTTGTGGCGCGCAACAAGGAGACCAGAGGATCCTGTTGAAACATTCAAGCGTATGAACAACCTTTCGCAGGATGACTTCAACAAGGTGATGTTTGACTATGCTTGTCGTACAGCAACATGGGATATTGACGGCATCCGTGAGCGAGGTAAGAATTATCAAGATGCGTTCTCCACACAACTTTTATTTGTGGAGGGGACAGAAAATACTTACGCAGTCAATGCTTCATGCTGTCCGCAAAACTATGGTTTCAACATTATTCGCCTCAAGGGCATTGTTCCAGGAAAGACTGTCAAGGTTGATTTTGAAGGTATAGCAGGTGCAAAGGGGTATCGCAGCATAAAGAAGGAGTTTGCTGGATGGAGATATGGTTTTGTAGCTCAAAAGAAAGATGGCACTTGTGTGTATGGCCAGATGTCAAGCGAAATCAAAGGCACAGCCTCACTTGATCTTCCTGAAGATACTAAGCGAGCATGGCTTGTTGTGTTGGGCGCACCTACTTCACATTTTCATCATGAGTGGGATGACAAAGTGGATAATGATGAGCAGTGGCCATATCAAGTTACGTTTGAAGGCTGTGCGGCACAGAATACAACACGCACTTATGATGCTTATCCTGATGATTATGCTCGACGTGACACAACAGTTGTCATTGATGCAAATCTTGCCTTGTCGTCATCTTACACCTCTGTAGTCGTGAATTATGACATGGATGCTATCAGTCAGGCTTTGGGTGTTAGTACGAAGCAGATGAAGTCTTTGCAAAGCAACAAGCAGCCAGGCACGCCAGGCACTCTTGTATTTGCTGGAGTAAACAAAGATGGTAAGACATTCAAGTATAACACAACTACAACAACATCGTCATCAACTGTTTTTGGCCATTGGTTCAACACTATGGGCAATGTTTGTTCTTATGATGGTACAGCAGCAGTATTTGCAGAATTACATACGTCGGATTATGCATGTTCTGTTGGACAATACCCAAACAGGTTGACAAGAGGTAAGACTTATGTTGTTCGTCAGGCGGTTGTGTACACGCATACGGATGGCAAGCAGTATAAGGCTATCATAGAAGTGCATTTGAATATCATATAGCATATTTCTTCCTGTAGGGAGTTATCGGATATTCATAACAATAGAGAAGGGGCTTGATACAATTTGCATCAGCCCCTTCCTCGTGAAGTTTATTTTGAATTAAGGGTATTTATTGTTTTGTCTTTCTTCAAGATGGACGCTTGATTTATCAGTAGTTGATTAGAAGCCTCCGCCACCAAATCCACCGGGACCGCCAAATCCGCCGCCTTGTCCACCGAATCCTCTGCCAGGTCCGCCAAATCCACCTCTTTGACCTTCGAAGCCTTGTCTGTTGGCACGCATCTGTCTTTGGAGGAAGATCTGTGCGGCTTGTGTAGGAGTGATGATATCAAGGAAGCGAGTGTAGTATTCGCGGTCAATCTTGTTTTGTGCCTCTTGAGTGGCGAGCTGCTTCTCGATGAGTTCTTTTGCCTTCTCATCTGTGAGAGCCTTGTAGTCGATAGCCTCTTCTTCTTTATTTTCTCCCTTTGGGTCGAGAGCGTTTTGTCGAGCAGTCTGATAGTCAAGATAGAGAACCTTGAATAAATCTTCTTTTTCTTTGTCAAGCTTCATCTCTTTTATGAGTCGTTCTGCTTGACGAGTGTGCATCTCAGTAGGGTCCATGCGCTGTCTGCGCTGTCGCTGATTGCCATTATTGTTTTGCGCCGCAGCAGTAAATGCTATAAGCGTAAAAAGTATTGCTGTTAATAAAGTTTTTTTCATTGTTAGTGATTTAGTTTAGTTTAATTTAATTGATTTGTTAGTATGACCGATGTATGCTAATCAAGGTTTAAAACGGTACAAAAAAGTCCTCAATGCAGTATGTGTGCATGAGGACTTTTCATCTATTCTTGTTAACTTGCCTCAGCCTGTGTGGTAAGACAGAGACAAGTCAAAGCTGTTGATATTTATTGCTCAAAAACTTTAGGAAGTTATTTTTCACCAGTACTTATTTCCAAAGATTTCTCAAGAATCTGTCATAGAGAAGGTGACGCCATGTAACAAGGTCGTGAGCCGCTCCTGCCACATAATACTCATGCTTTACTCCCATCTTCTCCAATTCTTCGTGGAGTCGAGTGTGTCGTGCTAGGAAGCCTGTCTCGTAAGGTCCGCCTCCAATGAACAGATAGTCAAGCTTGTTATTGATGTCGCTGTCTTTCAAGGCAGGAGTTTCGCTGACATCGATGGCTGCGCTCAATAAGCCAACAGAGCCAAACACGTCAAGATTTCTTAATCCCACATATTGTGACATTCTTCCTCCCATAGACAATCCGCAGAGGGCGCGTGAGTGGCGGTCTTGTATCACATTGTAATGAGATTCGACAAAAGGAATGACACAATCAACAAGCTCTTTCTCGATAAGAGGGAAAGCCAATTCTGTATGCTGAGGATGGCTTCGTGTCACCATCTGGTCGTTAGGGAATACAACAATCATCTCCTTCGCCAATCCTTCGTGAATCATATTGTCGAGTATCCAGTTAGCCCTTCCGTGCATAACCCATGTCTCGGTAAGGTCGCCAGAGCCGCCCATGAGGTAAAGTACTGGATACTTCTTCTTTGGATCGAAATTTGCAGGAGTATATACAAGCATATCGCGGAGAGCGTTTGTCACTGATGACTTATAGTAATGTGTTGTTATGCTTCCATGTGGCACTTCTGGCTTTGGATCATACCATGTTGGTTCATCGCCATGCACAAAAAGCATGCTGAAAGCTGGCATAGCTGCATGGCCTGTGAAAGTGTTGTTTGGGTCAACATTCTGTACTCCGTCAACAATGACATAGTAGAAATAAATCTCTGGTGTGAGTGGTCCGAGCTTGAGCGTCCAAATGCCATCTTCACCCTTCGTGAAAGGCACTTGCTTGCGAGCCTCTTCGCCAACAAACATAGAGCCAGTTAGTTTCACTTCTTTTGCGTCAGGCGCCTTCACTCTGAATGTTACAGAGTGGTCGTCATGCACTTCTGGTGAGATAACCTGGCAGCTGAATGGAGTGATGTTCTCCGTGTTTCGCTGTGGGTCGTATTGGATGTTGACATGCGACTGCTGAGCAGAAGCAGAAAAGAAGCTCAAAAGAGCGAAAATCATTGATAAACTTGTCTTTTTCATTTTTGGTAATGTACGTCAGTGGAAAGATTATTAAAAAGATAGATAATCATCAGAAAAGCTGATGGCATATATCAAATTGCAAATTTAGTAAAAGAAAATCATATAGTCAAATTAAGCACATCTTTTTTGCTTACATCTTCTTGATGAATTTACTTACAAGTGTGAAAATGACTGACTTGCATTATTCATGTGAGTTGATGTTAGTTAGCAAAGCAATGTGTCGTTGCGAGGCAACGCAAAGTATCGTTGTGGGGTAATGCAACATTGTTTTAGCGAATAGGCGTATCGGGTTGCAATATGAGTTTAAAATGCCATGAATGAGGCTAAAAGGAATTGTAAAAATGAGAAATGTGATGACAGATTTCTATATAATATTTAAAAGATGTATCTTTGCTGAAAATTTGGGTGGGCAGCGGAATATTGTGAATGCGAGAAGTGTGAATGTTGACAAAAATGATATGCTGTGGAGATGGCTTTCTTCTAATTGATCTATTTATCTGCTTTACCGATATTACATGAGAAAGAATAACTGATTGAACATTATGGATTTGTTTTTTTCTTTGTTGGCTATAGTGCTGTGTGTTGGCTTGTGCTTTTTCTTTATGCGGAAGAGGCAGAGGGAGGATGAACTGCGCTATGCTGAGATGAAATCAGAATGTGATGGTGAAAGGCGGCAGAAAGAGGATTTGATGAAAGAGAATGTTACTCTCAAGGCTAACTTTGACGCCATGCAGCGTACATACATACATTCGAGAGAGCAGGCAGAGCGTGAGCAGGCAGAGATGAAAGAAAGATTCATGACTGAACTTAATCTGAGTCGCGAACAGATGAGGGCGCAGTTTGAGAAGGAGATGATAGAGAGGGCGGAAGTGCTGAAGCGCAACAATAATGAGCAGATGGAATTGATTGTTGGCCCATTGAAGAAAGAGCTTGAAGCTTTGCGCTCGCTTGTCAATACGAGCAAGGAAGAACAGACACGCAACACTACCGCTTTGGAGGCAAGCATCAAAGCTGTATTTGAACATGACAAAGAGCGTGACAAGACAACACAGAATCTTGCTGACGCCTTGAAGAATAGAGGAAAAGTGCAGGGAGACTGGGGTGAGCAAGTCTTGGAAAACATATTGCGTGACAGTGGGTTGAGAGAAGGAGAGGAGTATGTGAAGCAGTGGAATGTGAAGAATGAAAGCGGTGCCAACGAGCGTCCTGATATAATTGTCAAAGGTGCAGACGGGTCATGCATAATAATCGATTCAAAAGTGTCGCTAACAGCATATTCCAATTATGTGGGGGCAGAAAATGATGAAGAGCGCAACGCTGCGGCAAAGGCAAATTATGACTCTATCTGGAAGCATGTTAACGAACTCTCGCAGGCAGAGTATCAGAAGAGTGTGGGCAAGGCTATGCCTATCGTGCTCATGTTTGTGCCAAATGAAGGAAGCTACATACTTGCCATGAATAGAAACCCTCAGCTGGGTGCAATGGCATACAAGAAAGGCGTGCTGATTATCAATCCTACTAATCTCATGGTAGTGCTCAGGCTTATGTTTCTCACATGGCAGAACACGCGTCAAGAGAAGAATAACCGCGACATCCTCATTGCTGCAGGTAAGATATATGACAAGTATGCAACATTTGCAGAGAGTTACCTGCAGCTTGGGTCGCAGTTGACAAATATGCGTAACACCTACGAAAAGGGACTTGGACAGATGAAGGAGGGCAGAGGCAACCTGTCTAAGCAGATACAGGAATTGCTTAATTATGGTGTTACGCCTTCGAAGCAGATTGCTGAAGATGCAAAATCCGAGATGTAAAGAATTTGACAATGATTTGAAAGTTTTTGAATGGAAAATACTGAAGCCCCTAAAGAGGTAAGAAAGAAGAAAAAGAAAGTCGGCACAAAGAAGACGGGCAAGAAAAAAGGCTCGAGAAAGTCGAAGAAGAAAAAAGGAGGTATAGACATAAATAGTTTGTCTGGATGGATTTGGAGCGCTCTGATTGTCTTGGTTGTCTGCCTGCTGGTGGGTGGCTATGCAGGTTTTAATCTGTGGAAAGTCTCTCAAAAGGAAGATTCTCAAAAGACAAAAGTGGCAGGCAAGAAGAATGAACCTCCTGCATGGCCAAGAAAAGATCAGCAAGAAGGCAAACCTTTTAGTGTTGACTTTGACGGTGTTGACATATCAAGATTCCAGGGCAGAGTGAGATGGAAGGAAGTGAGCAAAGCGGAAGTCAAGCCTAAGTTTGTTTATGCACGAGCTATTGGTACAGGCGGAAAGGTTGACAGCGAATATCTGCTGAATATGGAAGAAGGCAAAAAGCTTGGCATTAAGATGGGAAGCTACTTGGTGTTCACGATGGGGATGAGTGTTGACGCTCAGATAGATTCGTTCTGTAAGGTTGTTGACATGGAAAAGCAAGACTTGCTGCCTGTGATTGACATAGAGATGGGAAGCCTGGCGGATGGAGACAATGTCGGATTGAAAGATAGCGTTATGCGTCTTGCTCAGATAATGGATTTCAAATATGCTCGTCCGATTATATACAGCAATTATCACTTTTATATCACTCGCCTCTCTCCTGAACTGAATGAATATCCTCTGTGGATTGCTCGTTACGGAAAAGAGCCAAAGATAGAAGGCACAGACATTTTGATGTGGCAGTTTACAGACAAGGGGCATGTGAGAGGTTTTTGGATTCCGACAGATTTGAATAGATTTGTCAATGGATTCGGAATGGATAATATAGAATGGAAAAAATGAGAAAGTTGTTTCTGTTAATAACATTGATAGCATTTGCAATAACTGCTTCTTATGCTCAAAGCAAGCATGACTCTATAGATGTTGTGCTTCTTGGCGATTCAAACACATGGCTTGGCGGCGATGACTGCAGCGGAGAGAAAGGGTGGAGCCATTGGTTTATGATGAAATTCGCCCCTGCCTCTTGTCGCAGCTATGCTCGTAGTGGAGCTACCTGGACAAATACTTCTGTCACAAAATACAATGTGGTGGAGAATGTCGGAAAGATTAGCAACGATAATGTTGTGTATAATCAAATCAACAGACTGAAAGAAGCCGTCAAGAATGGAGAACAGAAGTCTCCGCGCCTTATCCTTATATCTGCTGGCACAAATGATGCGTGGTTTAAGGACAAGAGGCCTCAGGTGTTTGCTAAGACTGTTGATGTTGCATTCCAAGATATGAGTCAATACATCACCTCAAGAAGTGTGAGCAGCATTCTCACCTTGGCAGAGAGTGTGAGATATGGGTGCGAGATGCTTATGCAGGCATTCCCTGATGCGCAGATAATTCTGCTTACGCCAATGCAGAGTACGGCAGTTGATGCTGCTTTGATAAGAAAGGCAGGCGACACGATAGAAATGTGCGGCAAGAGGATGGGTGTGAATGCTATAAGAATGGATGAGAGGTGCAGCGTCTATCAAGTGAGGGAGAGAGTGGCAAAGAGCCGCACTTACGATGGTACGCATACAAGTGTTGATGGGGCGAGAAGGAACGGCTTCGTGATAGCTAATATGGTTGAGGGGATGCTTGAGTATTAATTGGTGGTGAGTAGCTACTTAGTTAAAAAGTTGTTTTAGATAATGGTCTTTTCTGATTTATTTTTCTTGTTTGTATTCATACCTGCATTTGTGCTTTGCTACCTTTTGGGAGCGTTGATTGACCGATGGTGCTTCAAGAAGGCTGACAATACAGCACCTGTGGTGAAAAATGCAATGTTGGTGATATTCTCGCTGATTTTCTATGCATGGGGTGAACCTGTGTATGTGTTTTTGCTGCTGTTATGCGTGTTGATAAACTATGTTATTGGCAGATGTATAGCAGGGAGTGATAAGCACAGGAAAGCTGCTTTGGTATGTGGACTGGTGTGTAACTTGCTAATTCTCGGCACATTCAAATATGCTGGATTCCTAGCGCAGACATTGGCAGATGTGGGAGTTGGTGGTGTGGCTGTACCACAAATAGCATTGCCAATAGGTATAAGTTTCTATATCTTTCAGTCAATATCTTATCTTGTGGATGTTTACAGAAATGAGTCACCTGTTCAGAAGCGTTTTGTCGATTTGCTTCTGTATGTGTCAATGTTTCCGCAGCTTATCGCAGGTCCGATTGTGAGATATGGCACCGTTGCTCATGAGATAGGCAATAGGAGTGTAAACAGCAAAGACATAGCTGACGGAGTGTTCCGCTTCCTTGTGGGATTGGCAAAGAAAGTGATTATTGCTAATCAGTTGTCGGAGATTTCCGATCAATTCCTTGCAGGAGAATTGACTCGGCTGACAATGGGTGGAGCATGGCTTGGCATTGTGGCGTTCACCTTGCAGATTTATTTTGACTTCTCTGGATACAGCGATATGGCAATAGGCATAGGTCGTTGTCTTGGATTCCATTTCAATGAGAACTTCAACCATCCATACTGCTGCAATAGCATAAGCGATTTCTGGCGTAGATGGCACATGTCGCTTGGCAGTTTCTTCCGTGATTATGTTTACATACCTATGGGCGGAAATAAGAGCCATCAGGTGTTGAACATCATGACGGTGTGGTTTTTGACAGGTATGTGGCATGGAGCAAGTTGGAATTTCATATTGTGGGGATTGTATTTCGGAATAATCGTCATGGCGGAGAAGTACACTCTCCTGAAAGTTCACAATAAGATTCCTGCATTTGTGCTTCACATCTACAGCATGCTGTTGGTGGTGATAGGCTGGGGTATATTCTATTTTGATGATTTTGAAAAGATGAAGCAGTTTTTCATCTCTTTCATCGGACAGGGAGGTAGTTATGGCGATTTCATAGCAACAAGTGCTATATATAATAATATGTGGCTGTGGATATTTGCTGTGATGTTCTGCATGCCGATGAGGAAGTGGTGCAAGATGCTGCTTGATTATTGTTGCAATCCTAAAGGTGCAGCCAACAGCAATATCGTGCTTATGAGCAAGCTTGCTTTTTCTGTTGTTGCTTTGCTGCTGAGCGTGTCTCTGCTTGTTGGCGCAACGAATAATGCTTTTATTTACACGAGATTCTGATTTTTAAATTTTGAGACAGATGAATACAAAGATAATGAATAAAATATTTTTCTGCTTGGCTATGGCGGCATCTATCACAGCCAGCGCGCAAACAAAAAAGATAGAGGTGAAGCCTTATGTGAATAAAATCAATCCTGATGCTAAGTTTACTCGCTCAGGCAGTATTATTATTGTTAGTGCTGATGCCACACATAAGACTCGTGCTTTTAGTGCATTCAGTTCGGGCACAGCAAATGCTCAAGCCTATGCAGAAAGTGCAAATTCCTATAAACGAGCATTTGGTGATGGTGTCAATGTATATTGTATGCCTATACCTATTGCTTGTGAGTTTTACAGTCCTGATGTTGCAAGCCAGTGGTGCAGGACTCAATCTACGGTGTTAAACGCCATCTATTCCTGCCTCTCCGACTCGGTGCAGGGTGTGGATGTGTACACAACGCTTGGGCAGCATGCAAGAGAGGACATATATTCTCGAACAGATCATCATTGGCTTCCTCTTGGCGCTTATTATGCGGCAAAGGAGTTTGCGAGAGTAGCAAAAGTGCCTTTTAAGGAGATTCCCCTCCAAGCGGCGACTGACAGCACAGATGCTAAGATTGTTCCTGATGCAAGGAATGAATGGTATGAGCAGAGAGTAGTGAGAAATTTTGTTGGCACTATGTACAGTTTTTCAAGAAACTATGCTGTGAAGAATGCTCCAGAGGATTTCTATTATTGGGTGCCAACTCGTAAGGATTATGACTGTCGTCAGGTGGTGTACACATTAGACAGGACAAGGAAGAGGGTGATAGGTGAAAGTGAAGAAAAGGAGTTTGAGTTTTTCCGCCCGATGAAGGACGGAGCAAGCAGCACTTACTGTACATTTATTGGAGGAGACACATTCCTCACCCACTCAAAAGCTATGGGTAATAACGGCAGAAAGCTTCTTATACTTAAAGACAGCTTTGGCAATGCTATTCCTGCCTTTTTGCTCTATTCGTTCGAGGACATATACATTGTTGACTGTCGTTATTTTACAAAGAACATACGCGAGTATGTGGCGGAGAATGGCATAACCGATGTGCTGTTTGCTAACAATATCAGTCATGCCTTGTCGGCGGCTACAACAAATATGTATGCCAAATACTTGATACAATAATGAGAAGTAAAATATATATATGGTGTGTAGGGCTGTGCTTTGCTGCCTTGCTTGTTGTGATGGTAGCTCTGCCGAGAAGTTCTTATTCTGAATTGGAGAAGCGAGATTTGGCGGTGTTCCCTGCTTTTACCGTCGAAAAGCTTAAAGATGGCTCGTTCACGAAAGAGGTGTCGTCTTGGTTCAGCGACACAGAGCCTCATAGAGATGTCTTCATGATGATAAGCATGAAGGTGAAAGAATGCTCCAAGCTGAAAGTTGGTGGCGATACCGAATTGGTGTTTCATGCTTCCGAGACTTCCCAAAGTGTTGAGCCCGAACCTGTGACAGAAGAGGAAGAGGGCGAGGCAGAAGAGCTGCAGTCTGAAGCTGACCGCAAAATAGGGAAATACAACAAGAAAGTGTCGGTAAATGAAAATGCGAAGATTGCCAATGCCGGAATTCTTATCATTGGCTCTGGCGACAACGTTCGTGCGTTGATGGCTTACGGAGGTTCTGCTTCAGGTGGTGTTGCCTATGCAAATGTGGCTAACAAATACAAAGAAACATTTGGCAGTAAAGTGAATGTTTATTGTACGGTTGTGCCAACTGCTATAGAGTTTTACTGTCCTGACAATGCGAGGAAATGCACCAAAGACCAGCGCGCCACAATCAACAACATATTTAGCCACCTCAACCCAGAGGTGAAAGCTGTAGATATTTATACGACGCTTGGGGAGCATGCCGATGAAGGCATTTTCCTTAGGACAGACCACCATTGGTCGCCTCTCGGTGGATATTACGCAGCAAAGAAATTTGCGAGCATTGCTGGTGTGCCTTTTAAGGAGCTTACAAGAGCTGATGGCTCTGATGCCGTGTCTGACATCGTTCCATATAAGGCTGTCAATGAATGGTATAAGATGAAGGTGACTCACGGATATGTTGGGTCGATGTATGCTTCTTCGGGGGATGTTTCTGTGAAAGAGGCTCCAGAGGATTTTACGTATTTTGTGCCGACGAAAGTTGATTATACCACTACATATATAAATTATACTGTCGATAAGAGTTATCATGTCACAGGTGCGGGCAAGCCATTTGTCAGCAAGTTTTTCATGCATTATGGCGATGGAAATGGCGGGGCGTATTGTACATTCATGGGTGGTGATGCTAAGATTACTGCCGTACGCACTTCTGTGAATAATGGCAGGCGACTGATGATTTTGAAGGACAGCTTCGGCAATGTTATTCCTGGCTGGCTCTTCTATTCGTTTGAGGAGGTGCATGTGATTGATTACCGATACTTCCTTGATAATATGGTTAAGTATGTGTCAAAGAATAAAATCACAGATATCTTATTTGCAAATAATGTGTTCTCTGCTTATTCTTCAAGTACAGCAAATAATTACAAGCGCTTCCTCACTCAAGGCGTGAGTGGTAGTGGTGAGAAGAAAACTGATGAACAGAAAAAAGATGTTGGGGCAGAGGAGAAGACAGAGGCTGTAAAATGATTTTTTTTGATATAGACACAATAAAACGGAAGAAAAAAGGTTATATTATATGATGAGGCAGCGAATAACAGCGATTTTGGTGCTCTTTTTCATTGTGGCAATCACTATGAGAGCGCAGTGGGATGTGCAGTTTTCTGACTACACAGCCTTGAAGTCGTATTATAATCCAGCCTCTTCTGGTGCTGACGGGATGCTTAATGTGCAGGCAGCCTACTCAATGCAGATGGTAGGTTATAAGAATGCTCCGCAAACAATGTATGTAAGTGCTGACATGCCAGTCTATTTCTTGAGTCCGAGACATGGCGGCGGCATTAGCTTCTTCAACGATAATGCAGGCATTTTCAGCACAACGAAAATCAGCCTCCAATATGCTTATAACATCAAAGTTGGTGAGAAAGGAAGATTGGCGGCGGGTTTTCAAGGGGCTGTGCTCACCGAAAAGATTGACCCGGCAAAAGCCACTTTGGAGGAATCCAATGACCCTGCATTTCCATCATCAGCAGTAGATGGCAACAGAGTGGACCTCGGAGCAGGTTTCTACTATCACCACCCATCATACTGGGCAGGCATATCAAGTTTGCATCTGCTTGCGCCAACAGTTGTTGTAGGTGAAAGATATGAGATTTCCATCGATAGAATGTTTTATTTGATGGGTGGATGCAATATAAAGTTAAAAAATTCGTTATTATCAGTACACCCATCTTTTATGGTGCAGTCTAACTTGACTTCGTGGAGAGAGGATTTGCAATGTAAGGTGATGTACGAGTATGACGGTAGAGTCTTTTACGGCGGTTTGGGCTATAGTCCCGACATTTCAACTACGGTGTTTATAGGTGGTGTCTTCCATGGTGTATGTATTGGATACAATTATCAGATGTACACTCAAGGCATAGGCATGCTGAATGGAAGCCACGAACTTGTTTTTGGATATAAGACAGATTTGGATTTGTTTAAGAAAGGCAGAAACAAACACAAGAGCGTGAGATGGCTGTGACCCCCAGTGTGATGAGGGACGGCTTGTGTCAGAACGAAATTGAATGAAAGATAATAATTCTAAAGAATAAAAAGATAAAAACATAAGATGAAGAAAATTCTTTTTTCTATATGTATCACGATTATTTCGCTGTTAGTGGCTTCGTGCTTCTCTGCCAATGGAGGAGCAAATGCTACTGGTGGTGAGGTTACAGGTGTCAGTGGCGCTTCGATGTCTGAACCAGCGCCTTATGGAATGGTGTTAGTTAAGCGTGGAAGTCTTAAGATGGGCTCAGAAAAGACAGACAGTCTTTGGGGCAAGGATATTCCAACAAGAGATATTAGTGTTGACGCATTCTGGATGGATGAGCGAGAGGTGACAAACGCCATGTACCGCCAGTTTGTATATTGGGTGCGTGACTCTATTCTTCGCGAGCGTTTAGCTGATGCTGGCAACGAAGCTTACAGAATCGAACTTGACAAAGAGGGCGAGCCTCTTGAGCATCCTTATCTTAACTGGAATAAGGCGCTTCCAAAAAATCCTGACGAGGAGCAGCAAGAGATTATCGAGTCAATGTACACATATCATCCTGTGACAGGAGAGAAGATGCTTGATGTGTCTCAGCTTAACTACCGCTATGAGACTTTTGACCATGTTATGGCTGCTAAGCGCAAGTTCAGACTTAATGCTAACGAGCGTACACTCAACACAGATATTGAGGTTGACCCCAATGAGGTTGTGATGATAAGCAAGGATACTGCTTATGTCGATGATGAAGGTGTCATACATCGCGAGACAATAACTCGCCCTCTCAGTAGCATGTGGGACTTTGTCAATACATATATAGTAAATGTGTATCCTGATACAACATGCTGGGTCAATGACTTCCAGAATGCAGATACTGAGGTGTATATGCGTTTGTACTTCACTCATCAGAATTACAATGAATATCCTGTTGTGGGAGTTTCATGGGAGCAAGCCAATGCTTTCTGTAATTGGCGTACCGACTTCCTCATCAAAGGACTTGGCTCTGCCGCTAAATACATGCAGAGATACCGCTTGCCTACTGAGGCGGAGTGGGAGTTTGCTGCTCGTGGCAAGGATGGCAACGAACTGCCTTGGGAGCACGAAGGTGTGGCAAGCGACAAAGGTTGCTACTATGCTAACTTCAAGCCAGACAGAGGAAACTACACAAAAGACGGCAACCTCATCACTTCTAAGGTGGGCATCTATAGCGCAAATTCAAACGGACTCTATGACATGGCTGGTAATGTGGCTGAATGGACGAGTACGGTATATACAGAGGCTGGCGTGCTTTCTATGAGCGATATGAACCCAACTCTTGTGTATAACGCTGCAAAGGAAGACCCTTATGCACTTAAGAAGAAGAGTGTGAGAGGTGGTTCGTGGAAAGACCCTGAGAGTTTTATCAAGAGCGCTTGGCGTTCAAGCGAATACCAAAATGTCGGTCGTTCCTTCATCGGCTTCCGTTGTGTGAGAAGTCAGGTGGGCACACCAGGCAAAGCTCGAAGATAAAGTTACATCCGCAAGCGGCCTGAATCCCCCTTCATTGTGAAAGCACTAATTGCTGACAATGTTAAGGTGTGGCGGATGGATATGAAAAGAAAAATAAACATAATATATAATTTAGAATATGGCAAAACAACAATATAACGCTATACAGAGATTTCTCCGTACAAAGGCAGGACAGACAGCTTTGAATTATGCTTACAGCTGGGGTGCATCAGTCGTAATCCTTGGTGCCCTTTTCAAAATCACCCATATGGAAGGCGCAGATATTATGCTGTTCTTGGGAATGGGTACAGAGGTTGTTGTGTTCTTCCTTGCAGGTTTCGAGCCTCAAGAGAGTATGGATCAGCGCGAACTTGCTGAGGAGGAGATTGAGAATGCGCAGATAAGGGCAAGCGTCAATGCTGGCTATGTAGCAGGAGGCACTCCTCTTTCTGAAGAGACAGCTGCTGCTCTTGCTGCAGCGTCTAAGAATGGCGGAATCGGTGGCGGCGGCACAGTTGTCGTTGGTGGCAGCACAGGCAGCGGACCGGTAGTCATAGGCGGCGGTGGCGGTGCAGGCATCTCCGAAGAGACAGCTGCTGCATTGGCAAATGCTGCTGCAAGTCTTGGCAATGTAAGCCATGTTGGTGGTGGAGCTGCTCAGCAGAGCGGCGAAGCAGCATCAGCAAGTCAGGAGCCTACACCTGTAAAGATTGTCAATGCTGCAGAGTTGGCAGAGAATATCTCTGCTGCACCTGTGTTCAATTCAGCACAGTATTACGGCATGACACCAGAGATGCAGGAGGCTACCCGCAATTATGTGTCACAGCTTACCGAACTCACTCAGACTCTTATGGAGGTTGCGGAGCAGTCAAAGAGACTCACACGCGACTCAGAGGAGATGGAGAATATGAACCGCACACTCACAGGCATCAACCGTTTCTACGAGATGCAGCTTAAGAGCGTTGGCACTCAGTCTGCTACTATAGATGAGGTTAATGAACAGACAAAGAAACTTGCCTCTCAGCTTGCAGAACTCAACGAGGTTTATGCAAAGATGGTTGAGGCATTGAGAATGAAGATTTCTTGATAAAGGGCGGTAATCTATGATAAGAAAAAAACTTAGTCCTCGTCAGAAGATGATCAATCTGATGTATTTGGTGCTGATGGCAATGTTGGCGCTGAATGTGTCATCAGATGTGCTCGAGGGATTTACTCTTGTGGATGAGGCTCTCACTCGCTCGAAGGATAATTCCAACATGCAGAACGAGGAGATTTATAAGAAGCTTGAGGAGGCATATAAGCAGAATCCTGAGAAGGTGCGTGAATGGTACAACAAAGCTCAGGAGGTGAGCAAGATGTCAGACTCCCTGTATAACCTGGCAGAAGACCTCAAGAAGAAAATCGCTATCGAGGCAGATGGCGAAGATGCCGATGTGAATAATATCGAAGGCCGTGACAATCTTGAGGCTGCCACCCACGTTATGCTTGCTCCTGGCGTAGGACAGGGAGAGAAGCTCAAGAAGGCTATTGAGTCATATCGCACTGGCATAACAAAGATGATAAACGATGACAAGCAGAAGAAGATTGTTAGTGCTAATCTCACAACGGAGGTGACATCAAAAAAGGCTAAGCTGCTCGGCAAAAACTGGCAGGAGTCTATGTTTGAGAACACTCCTGTAGCAGCTGCTATCACACTTCTCACCAAACTTCAGACAGATGTGCGCTATGCCGAGGGCGAGGTGCTTCACCAGCTCATCTCAAATATCGATGTTAAGGATGTGCGTGTTAACCAGATAAACGCTTATGTCATTCCTAATTCACAGACGGTGGTCAGAGGCGGAAAATTCTCTGCACAAATCATTATGGCGGCTGTCGACACCACTCAGCGACCAGAGATTTATGTTGGAAATACCCTTCTCAAGTCGGAGAATGGACGTTATGAGACAGTATGCGGAAGCACAGGCGACTTCACACTTAAAGGCTATCTTGTGATGAAGAATGGCAATGGCGAGTCTATCCGACGTGAATTCTCACAGCCATACACCGTAGTAGAGCCATCAGCAACTGTGAGTGCAACAATGATGAATATGCTGTATGCTGGTTATCAGAACCCTATCAGCGTGAGTGTGCCTGGTGTGCCTGTCAACAAGATAAATCTTTCGATGACTAACGGCTCGCTCACAAAGAAGAAAGATGGCAACTACATTGCCGTGCCTTCAAAGATAGGGCAGGATGTGACATTCACTGTTACCGCCGAGAATGAGGGGCGTCAGCAGGAGATGGGCAAATTCTCTTTCCATGTGAGAAAGCTTCCTGATCCAACAGGATACATTCAATATACCGATGCAAATGGCAACTCTACTCGATTCAAGGGAGGACGCATCTCTAAACAGGCTATTGTCTCTGCTGGAGGTATAGGTGCTGCCATCGATGACGGTTTGCTCGACATCGCCTTCAAGGTTGTTGGCTTCCAGATTCTCTTCGTTGACAATATGGGTAATGTCGTGCCTGATGCAAGCAATTCATCGCAGTTCACTCCGAGTCAGTTAGGCAAAATACGCTCGCTCAACAGAGGCAAGCTTTTCAACATAAGCAGCATCCGTGTTGTGGGTCCAGATGGAATAGAACGAACTCTTACTTCACCTGTTGAAGTCATAATAAACTAAAATATGAAGAAGATATTATTCACAATCATAGCGTTTTGCTTGGTAGGCAGTCTTGCTGCTCAGCCCGCAAAAAGACGTACCGAGGACAAAAGCAGTTTAAGAACATCTGCTGCTAATAGGAACTCAAGAACAGAAAGGGCACAACAGGTGTCTGACCGTGCTGCCCTGATGTTCCCTACTGCTGTCGATGTTCCTGACGACCCAAGCTGGCGCAGAGACATCTACCGTTCGCTCGACCTCGAGAAAGACGAGAATGCTCCGCTCTATTACCCTGTGCAGCCAGAGGGAAAGTCGATGAACCTCTTTACGCTGCTTTTCAAATTGCTGAATGCCGGAAGAGTGCCTGCATACAAGCACGACCTCAATACAGGTAGAGAGGATTTTCGTCAGACAGAGTCAAGCCGACTGGACTTTGAGGAGATGCTCCGCAACTATAGCATCTTCTACGAGGGCAGTGGCAGCTCAGTCAAAGTCGAAGACAGCGATATTCCTTCAGCAGAGGTCAAAGCCTTCTATATCAAGGAGTCAAGCTATTATGACCAGAATACAGCAACCTACCACTCCCGAGTGGTGGCACTTTGTCCGCTCATCAATATGGGAGGATGGGGTGATGGCGACAGTCGAAAGTCACCTATGTTCTGGGTTAAGTATGATGATGTGAAGACATATCTCAGCAAGTATCTTGTGATGACAAGTAACATCAACAATGCAGCAAAGATGTCAATCGACGACTTCTTCTCTACAAATCATTACAAAGGCGACATCTATATGATAACAAATATGCAGGGCAAGTCATTAGCCCAGATGGTCGATCCTTCCGACTCTACAGGAAATGATTCGATGAAATCTTTGCAGAAGAAGATAGAAAAGGAGATGACAGATTTTGAGGAGCATATATGGAAGACTCCTGTTGACTCTCTCGAACTTGCAAGAAAAGATTCTATTGCTGCTCTTGAAGCCGCCAAGATGAAGAAGAACAAGGGGGCTGTTGCAGCAAGCACAACTCGCCGTGGCGCAACCTCTGTGGCGGAAAAGAAAGAAGGCACAAGCAGCCAGAAGAAGGAGAAGGAGGGCAGAAGTTCATCAAGTGCCTCAAGCGGGCCACGAGTGTCCGTACGCCGTCAGCGTCATTAACAGAAATTGTTCAATTCAAAATTAAGAGTTAAGATTTAAGATTTAGCAAGGAGTCAGCAAACATTCGTACGCTAATTCCTGCTAAATCTTAACTCTTAACTCTTAATTCTTAATTAAAAGTTTACATCAAAGAGTCTGCTTGTCCCTGCTAAATCTTAACTCTTAACTCTTAATTCTTAATTAAAAGTTTACATCAGAGAGTCTGCTTGTCCCTGCTAAATCTTAAATCTTAACTCTTAATTCTTAATTAAATAGTTACTTTGCGTCTTTTTCTTTTTGTCATTATTGCAAATTGTAGTAATTTTGCATTGTATTATGAGCATGTGTATCGGCTCGACTGTTACATGTCATGCAGATCTCGTTATTCTGACTACAGTCGAAAGGTCAGCACATGCTGTTTTTTTATTATAATTTTTAACTTTTAATTTTTAATTTCCTCGTGAAAGTATTAAAGTTTGGCGGAACATCCGTAGGTTCCGTAGAGAGTATTCTCAATCTGAAGAAAATTGTAGAGGCATGCGATGAGCCTGTAGTTGTAGTTGTATCAGCCCTTGGCGGTATTACCGACAAGCTTATCAACACCAGTAAGCTTGCTGTTGCTGGCGATGCGGCATACCTCACCTCATATACTGAAATGGTGGAGCGTCACCACCAGATGATAGAATCAATTATTTCTGACGCTGAAAAGAAGAGCAAGCTGCTGAGTGTTGTTGACGAACTTCTCGGACAGCTCAAGAGCATCTACCAGGGAGTGTTCCTTATTGGCGACTTGAGCGAGAAGACAAGCAACGCTATTGTCTCTTATGGAGAGAGAATATCAAGCAATATAGTGGCTGCCCTCATCAGCAATGCTAAATGGTACAATTCTCTTGAGTTCATCAAGACAAAGCATAAGCAGGGTAAGAATCTTTATACAAACACCATCAGCAATCCTCTCATTCTTGATGCTTTCAAGGACTTCAAGAGTGGCAATGCCGACCATAAGGTTTGTTTGTGCGGAGGATTCATATCCACCGATTGCGTCACAGGTGAGGTGACAAACCTTGGCCGTGGAGGTTCCGACTATACTGCGGCAATCCTTGCAGCTGCTCTTGATGCTGAAGTGCTTGAGATATGGACAGACGTGTCAGGCTTTATGACTGCCGACCCTCGCGTCATCAATACTGCATATCCTATCGACAAGCTTTCTTATGTCGAGGCGACAGAGTTATGCAACTTCGGTGCGAAGGTTGTCTATCCGCCAACAATTTACCCTGTATGCGTTAAGAATATCCCAATTCTTATTAAGAACACCTTCCGCCCTCAAGACCCAGGCACAATCATAACAAACGATAGTGGCGACAGTTCGCGTGCCATCAAGGGTGTGTCTTCAATCAACAACACCTCACTCATCACCGTCAGCGGTCTTTCTATGGTGGGTGTCGTAGGAGTAAACCAGCGCATCTTCTCTACTTTGGCGGCTAATGGCATCAGCGTGTTTATGGTGTCACAGGCTTCGTCAGAGAACAGCACATCAATAGGTGTACGCAATGAAGATGCTGATGCAGCCTGCGAGGTGCTCAATGCTGAGTTTGCCAAGGAGATAGAGATGGGAGCTATGTATAAGATGAAGCTTGAGCGCGACTTGGCAACAGTGGCTATCGTGGGCGAGAATATGAAGCATACGCCAGGTATTGCGGGCAAGCTCTTCGGCACTCTCGGACGAAGTGGTATAAGTGTCATAGCTTGTGCTCAGGGTGCTTCAGAGACAAATATCTCGTTTGTCGTTGAGAGCAAGTCGCTCCGCAAGTCACTTAATGTCATCCACGACAGTTTTTTCCTTAGCGAGTATCAGGTGCTGAATGTGTTTCTCTGCGGAGTAGGCACAGTAGGAGGCAGCCTTCTTGAGCAGATTGCCAATCAGCAGGAGAAACTGAAGAAAGAGCGCAATCTGAAAATAAATGTTGTTGGCGTGGCAAGCGGCCATAATGCTATCTTCGACCGCAACGGCATAGATCTCTCTGACTTCAATATTGACGCTTTCCGTGCCAAACTCAAGGAAGCGCCATCTTCCGACAATGAGAGACTCAAAGAGGAGATTATCGGCATGAACATCTTCAATAGCGTGTTTGTGGATTGTACAGCAAGCAGTTCGGTGCCAACTCTCTATTATGACTTCCTCAACAACAACATCTCCGTTGTTGCTGCAAATAAGGTTGCTGCATCTGGCGATTACGAAAACTACCGCCTGCTCAAGGAGACAGCCCGCAAGCGTGGGGTGAAATACCTCTTCGAGACAAATGTTGGTGCAGGACTTCCTATCATCAACACTATCAACGACCTTATCAATTCTGGCGATAAGATACTGAAGCTTGAGGCTGTGCTTTCAGGCACCCTCAACTATATTTTCAACACGATATCTGCTGACATACCTTTCTCTGAGACTGTGCGTCTTGCTAAAGAGGAGGGATACGCAGAGCCCGACCCACGTATTGACCTCTCGGGCAAGGATGTGATTCGCAAACTTGTCATCCTCTCCCGTGAGGCAGGTTACAAGATGAGCCAGGAGGATGTGGAGAAGTCACTCTTCATCCCTCAGTCATTCTTTGACGGCTCGCTTGAGGACTTCTGGAAGAACCTCCCTTCGCTCGATGCACAGTTTGAGGCAGAGCGTAAAGAGGTGGAGGCAGCGCATCAGCGTTGGCGTTTTGTTGCTAAGCTGGAGAATGGCAAGGGATGTGTGTCTTTGCAGAAAGTTGATGAGCATCATCCTCTGTACGACCTCGAAGGCAGCAACAACATCATCCTCATCACAACTGAGCGCTATTACCAGTACCCAATGCTTATTCAGGGATATGGAGCAGGCGCAAGCGTTACAGCTGCGGGTGTGTTTGCGGATATAATGAGCATAGCAAATATTTAGGCTTATTCTCTTGAAATTGGATCATCTTTGTAAAATATAAAAGGTAAAAGGTTTGAAACACATAATTATATTAGGAGATGGGATGGCTGACTGGCAAGTTGAAAAGCTTGGCAACAAGACGCTTCTCCAATACGCAAAAACTCCATATATGGATATGCTTGCAAAGGCAGGCAAGACAGGCATGCTGAAGACTGTGCAGGATGGTTTCCATCCAGGCAGCGAGGTGGCAAACAGCAGTATCTTGGGATACGACCAAAACGAGGTGTATGAAGGTAGAGGCCCTCTCGAAGCAGCATCTATTGGCGTTGAACTCGCTCCTGATGATATGGCAATCCGATGCAATATCATCTGCATTGAGGGTGACCACATAAAGAACCATTCGTGTGGCCGTCTTGAAACAGAGGAGGGCGACATCCTCATCAAATATCTGCAGGAGAAGCTTGCTACCGACCCAGATATAGTGTCTGAGTATGGCAATGTGGTGCATTTCTACACAGGAGTGCAGTATCGTCATCTCCTTGTCATCAACGGCGGAAGCAAGTTCATTAAATGCACACCTCCTCACGATGTGCCTCTCAAGTCATGGCGTCCGTTGCTTGTTCAGCCAGACATAGATGCCGAACAGGCGCACATCTCCAATGGAGGCAAGCCGACAGCGATATCTGCAGCCAAGACAGCAGCCCTTATCAATGCTCTCATAGTGAAGTCACAGGCTCTGCTTTCTGCTCATCCTTTCAATATTCAGCGTCTTGCAGAAGGCAAGGACCCTGCAAACAGCATTTGGCCTTGGGCTGGCGGCTATCGACCTCACATGACGCCTCTCACAACAACATTCCCACAGATTAAGCGTGGTTCTGTGATTACTGCTGTTGACCTTATCCGTGGCATTGGCAGCCTTGCTGGTTTGCGTGTCATTGATGTGGAGGGTGCTACAGGGTTGTACGACACCAATTATGAGGGTAAGGCGGCAGCTGCCATCGAAGCGCTTAAGACAGATGATTTCGTATATCTTCATATCGAAGCATCAGACGAGGCTGGACATGATGGCGATCTCGACCTGAAGCTCACCACTATCGAGAATCTTGACAAGCGTGCTGTAGGTCCGATCTATGAGGCTGTGAAGGATTGGGGCAAGGCTGGCACACCGACAGCAGATCTTGAACCAGTGGCTATCGCTGTGCTTCCCGACCATCCAACACCTGTTGCCCATCGCACACACACCAATGAACCAATACCTTTCCTCATCTATGCTCCAGGCATCGAACCCGACTCTGTGCAGACTTTCGACGAGGAGGCTTGCAAGCAAGGTGTCTATGGCAACCTCGAAAAGGATGGATTCATAAAGGCATTCATGGATGAAAAATAAGTAGGTTTGTGTTTTTGTCTCAAGCATCAAGAATATACAGAAATCATCTGCCATATAGAATGTTTTATTCAATAGAAACACAATATTTTTCGAACACAGATAACACACTTTAAGAATGGCATAGCATTCTGCTTGATGTAATTTAAATAATTGGTACTGCAATATTTTGTGTAAGATGTTGGATTTTACACTTCGTGCGGAAAGAAAAACCTTGGAAAACATTATAAAACCTTGGAAACAATTCTGTAATACGGTTTTTATAATGTTTTTCAAGTTTTTTCTTTTATGCGCATCATACAATAATGTTAATCGAATGCTTACCTTAGACAAGAATACACCTCATTAATATAGGGATTGTCGTTTAATTCCAAGATATTGATATTTGTTGACGAGGGTATACCTTCCAAGGTTGCCCTTGTCTGCCATTTTTCGTAGTTTTGTCGTTATTTGAGTTGATTTTTGTTTCGTCAGGACATAGCTATCCCTTGCATGAGGGAAAATGTCCGAACGATATGAGGTTAGGCAGCCTGGCTGAGTTCTGCCTTCGCAATTCTCCTTGCCAGTTGCACCGCATTAGCCGTATGGATACCGAAGAAGATAATCAGGATTTCCGTTCTTTTGATTCGACCGTTAATCCGCTTGAGCCCGTAATGCTCCTTCTGTGTTCCAAAGGATCCTTCCATTGCAGTGGCGCGTACACGGGCAAGTTCTTTCCTGACCATGCTGACAGAAACTGTCGCTTCCCGCTTTTTCCCTTTTTGTGAGAACGATGTCACAATGTTCTCGTCACTGCAGAAGGTGCGGTTGTCATTACCGGAATAGCTGCAGTCACCGCCCAGTTTGGCAATCTTCTCTCCAAAGAGTTTCTCTGCAAGCTTTACGCAATGTACAAGGCGTGTGCCCTCGCTGAAGGCGTTGAAGGATAGCTTCTCGATGAACGACATGCCATCAATCAGGATGTTGTTGCACTTGGCTCCAAACTCGACCTTCTTTATCTCCTTTCCTCTTACGATTGGACGGATGTATGGCTTGTTGACGCTTACGATACGATTAGGGATGCTTTCCTTTGCGTTGCCACTCTTCTGGTGGTTGCGCTGCTGACGGTATATCTTCGTTATCGTCTCTATTTCTGCAAGTTGCTTGTCAGAGAAGAGTCCTGCACAAGGATTCTCCCTGTCAAGCCTTCTCAGCTCTGCGAGTATCTTCCCCAGCAAATCCAACAGGCGACAGATCATCTTGCGAGTTCTTTGCTTGGTGTGACGGCGTTGCTTCACATAAGCCATGTTGTCACGTGACACATCAAGGTATTTCGTCCTCATGCGGTGAATGCCGAGCTCACGGCTTGCCTCGCACATCATCGGATACACCTTTTCTATACATTCCCACAGCAGCTTTGCATCGGTGGGGTAACGCATGGCACTCTCGTAACATGTAGCATCGGTATAGAGCGTATCAAGATTCTTCATGTAGGGCTTCCATGCTTCTGCCAGTGCTTCCTGCTGATTCTGTATCTTCAGACGGTTGGACAACTTTAGGATGATGTCATCAATGAGCTTATAGTTGGTCAGAGGATTCCTTGAATTGATTCGGATACCGCAGAATATTTGATAGTGGATGTTTGCGTTGAGTTGCTCCATAAGCTTTGGGGCAGACAATCCTGTGTACGACTTGAGGAACATGAGCGCCACCTTGCCTTCCGGACTGAAGTAAGATTTGCGACCGGCTTTCTTATGCGGATGCGAATCTACAAGTCCGAACCTGACAGCCATTTCATGCAGCGGAAGGAGGGCATGAATGCGTCCAATCTCGCTTTTTAAAAGATTCTTCATAATCTTTGTAAAAATCGAACTCTGTGAACGCAAAACTTGGTGTTATTTCAGAAATTTGTTGTACCTTTGCCATGACGATTAATTTTCGTTTCCCCCAAAACAGGCCGTACAAAGCAGTTTGGGGGATTTTTTTGTTTCTTATGCAGAGATACAAAAAATATAACACTGGCAATCAAATCGTTAGGCTTGTATATATTATTTTGCGACTATCCCTAATATATTTTCTCAATGAAGCCTTCGAACACGTTGTATATCGGTTTCCAATCCTCACCCATGATCTCAATAGCTACTTGAGGGGTTCATTTCAATTTAATAAAAGCAATTTGTTGACTTGAGGGACATTTTTAGCAACAGTCCATTGTGACATATTTGCTTTCCATACTAGAGTATTCTCTGTAAGCACACCCTTGTTAATAAGTGCCACCAATTCACTATTAGAAAATGGTCCTGCCTGACGACCATCAATAGCCAAATAGGTTTCCTCGTTTTGGTTCTCGTTTAATGGAGGAGGTGACGCCACAGGCTTTTGTACATTTGGCATCATTCCATTCATCATCTGTGGAATCTGGCTCATGACAGTCATGCTCATACCCATTTCCATCATTTTTTCAAACATACTACTATCTTCTGCCATAATAATCAGAGGGTTGATAAACATGTTTTTAAAGTTGTCCAATTATCTAAGCCAGCACGCCATGCCATTGTATCATCGTCAACAACCTCTGCAATTACAAGTCCTTTGAGTTGTTCTAACGTAAAAGGACCTTTTTGCGTGCCGTTCAAACTTATAAATATCTGTACATCATTAGCTTGTTTCTGCTGTTGTTGCTGAGTTTGACGTTGGAACACTGGCAATGTGACATGTTCAGGGACGAATCCCTGAGCTGTCGGCATCTGCTGCATTGTTTGTATTGCTTGCAATGATTGCTGTGACATTTGATTCACAACGTTTGAGTCTGCAAGCTTGTCCATTGTGTTGAAACCTTGATTTTTATAAACCAATGCATCGAAATCCATTACATTCATAATGACATCTTTTTATACGTTAGGAAGAGGAGGTGGACAACCGCCTTGTGAAGAAGATTGGAACATCATAGCTAATGCTGGAATCTGTCCCATAGGTGTCCATGAAGGCATACCGTTGCACCAAGCCATAGTATTGGCATTTATCTGTCCGACTTGAACATATTGCATGAGGGTGTTTACATCAAAAGGTCCCATCTGCTGACCATTGACAGAAACATAATATGTTGTGACTTGTGGTTGTGGGATAGGCGGTGGTGTCTGACCTTGCATTGGTGGAGGTGTCTGCTGAGGCATATTCTGGTTCAATGCGCTACCCATGTTGTTCATCATGTTGCCCATTTGTCCAGCAACAGCTGTTCCCATCATCATGCCTGCCATCATACCTGCAGGGTTCATGTGTCCTTCTCCGCCACCGAGATTCATACTGCCCATTTGCCCCATATTATTAAGACCTGTCTTCATTACATCTGCCTGAACATTAACCTGATGCGCACCCAAATAATTCTGTTCGGAAGCAAGATTTGAGCGATGAGCTGCCACGTCTGAAGCAGTATTTGCACGGTATGCTGCAGCCTCGTTCATCATAGCAGCCTGCTGAGCCGCTGCCATTGTCTGCTGGCGTTGAGCAAATTGGGACTCCTCACGCGTTCGAGCCATCATATCCTCTTGATGGTTAAGCTGCATATCTGCCATTCTACGTGCACTGTCATTTCTGATGTCAGCATCTGTGCGCATAGTTTCTCTTTGTATCTCAAATGAAAGAAGAGCATTCTTTTCATTTTCAAGATTGAAGAGATGAGTCTGAGTCTCTGTGATACGCTTAAGGTTTTGGTAGCCTTCGCTATTCTCATCATAGCGTATGTCCGAGATTGTGACATCAGTTGCCAATATGCCGAAGCGGTTAGCTATCTTGTTCTGAATGCGGTTGAGGATATATGATCCCATCTCACCAATAAGCGAATTGAAATGCATCACGAAGATGCCTGTATCTTTTGGCGCATTTGACACGATCTGCTTCACTTCCTGAGTGAGAAGGCTCTTCACCTTGCTTTCAAGTTCCGCAAGAGTGGTATCGTTGCCTCCCCATGCCTCAAAAAGATACTTAATGTATTCCTTTTGAGAAGACACCTCGAATACTAGCGAACCTTTTACCGCAACCTCAATGCAGTAAGCCTTATATTCCGGTTCAGCAGGAACGACGCGAAAATAAGGAATGGTAAACAGAATCTCCATTCCCTTTGCGAGGTTGAAGTAATACAACTCTGCTTGGAATGGTGTTCCTCCATCGTATGCAAGACCAACAATGGACGCAAGTACAGGAAGGTTGTCTGTTTTTACGATACTATTGTAAGGGCCTTTAATCACGTCATATTCACCTTCTTTCTGCTGATACAGGAATACCGCAGCTTGACCTGGGCGCACACTGATGCTACTGCCCATACGAATAGCATTCTCTCTACTTGTAGAATTGGCATCCTGACCTGCTGGTCGCCACTTCCAAATAAGAAAATCTTTCTCGTCGCAACGAATAGTGTCCATTATGCCACCATTGTTACCTTTTCCAAATATATTACCGAATAGTCCCATGATACTTTTTTTGACAATTAATTATATACTCCAAAGCAGTCTTTTATTGCTCTTTTGATATTGAAGACTTAACCTATGTTGGTTGGTTTGCATCTTCTTTGAAATCATATTTCCCTATAAGAGAATATGTACCTCCAACCTCTTCAAACAAGATAATAGGTCTCTTTTCCTTCCCATTCGAAGCAATTTGGTTCATACTATTAACATCAGTTTTCGATATAACCTTTTGGATAATAAATTTCCTGCGGTGCATGAACGTTTGCTTCTGTGCCATCCCAGTGCCCATTAGAATTTTCTCCAGGATAAACAATTTTATATATAGAATATATTTGACTAGCAATTGCTCTCTTCTTGGCAAGAAATTTGTCTTTACAATTATCTACAGCCCTTTCATAATCATCATACCAATCTGAACTATAAGAAGGATCTTTCCATGTAATCTTTAGCAAACTATATTCAACATCCTTATAGTTTGTTTCTGTAGGCATAGGAAGTTGCTCGATAAGACTACATAGACTATCACATTGAGCTTCAGCAATCGCAACAGCCTGTTTCCCACGCTCGTCGTTATTGCTTTTGCCAATAAAAGTGTATATTGAAAAGATAAGCCCAATTATAACAACAGTAAATATGACTATCTGCTTCTTAGTAAGCTTAGATACGGAGAATTTCTCAGTTTGGCTCAAAAGGGCTTCAATCTGTTTGTCGCCTGCAAACAGAATCTTTGCCTTCGTCGCACACTCTTTGTATTTTGCATCATAGGCATTCTGAAAATCTGAGTTGATTCTGCGCTTTGCGTCAAGACTTGCGAGAAACTCCAACATATCCTCTTTACTTGTTGGGACAGGAAAACTCATTATAAATTCACAGATAGCGCTATTCCTGTCAGACTTCTTTGTGTCAGTATAAGCATCCTTATGTTTGTCAAGTAGTACTGCCAACTCTTTCGCAAATCTTTCAGCAGAATTATTCGCTTTCACATTTGTAAAGACATAACCGCACTCAACACACTTTATTGCACCTGCTTCAATAGGCGCACCACAACTTGGGCACTTAACAATGTTGCCACGCTTCTCAGAAGTTGGTGTCGTTGGTGCTGACTCTTTCTTCATCTTTGCAAGACGACCTTCAACTACAATCATAACTTCGTCAGGATCTTCGCCACATGCCTGAGCACGCTTGCGAAGCACCGCACGTTCCTGTTCTGTCACAACACCATCTGCGAGGACATTCTCAATGAGTTCTTCTAATTCTTTGGAATACATAATTATAGTTTATTTGTTCTCGTATTTCTGAATAAGTGCTACATTCTTTTTTTCAACATCCGTGAGCATTGATGACACATCAGAATACAATCCTTCATACCAGAACTCATGTTCAAAATGCTCCCGTAACTCTTGATTTTTGAAGATATATCCATGGCGTGCATAAATTTCATTACGCATATACCTAAGACTTGTTTTGTCCATTGATGCAAGATCTGAATCTGTCAGCAATCGTTCACTGGCTTCTGGATAATTACCATTGATTTCTTGATTATCAGACACAATATTATCAAAAACTTCTTCAGTTTCCAATTCATTTGATTCTACATCATCAGATAACTTCTCATTTTTCCCGATACCATTTATTTCTAAAATGGCTTCCGACTTTACCTTTTCTATTGAGTCGTAAATTTCTTCTAATGAGTTATAGTCTGAAGAGCTATTATGTGGTGTTTTTGGCATTAACATATATACTACTATAGAAGCGACAACTACTACACCCATTATAGAGAAGAGAATTGTCTTCCAAACCTTTTTGCGTATCGCTGCAAACTCATCTGACAGGTCCGCATATTCTATAGCAAACTGATCCTTCTTAAGCTTTGCAAACTTTTGTGCCAATCCCTTGAGATGCTCCACTTCTTTAGAATCAATCTTGTACTCTGACACAATATTACTGAATAGCTTTTCCTCATCTGGTGTAACCATTTTGTCAACAGCCATGCATTGCCAAGTAAACGTTATTGTTTTCTTTGACTTAAGAAGAGGTTTGATCATCTTACGAACCTTGTCATACGGAAGATTGGAATTCAAGCCATCCAATTCCTTCCTAAATGCAGATTCTTTAGACGCATTCAATTTGAGTGCAGATATCATCGAGTCAAGCACAGCAGATTCCTCCTGGCTTTTTCCATCACACTGGAATATGTATGCAGCAAGACGAGCAAAGGCCTTCAAGCGGCTCTTCTCTGTCATAGCGAGTTTGATCTTCTGCCATTTGGTCAACTCAAATCCCTTGATGACTGTTGGAATTGATTTGACTGCTACAATATGATTGTCACCGACAACAAGAACTTCGTAATTCTCACCATTAAGAGAGTAGTTGATTTTTGTTACAGGCACTTTCTGAACCTTGAGATTCCTTGCGTAAGGTTTATCTGAGTCATTATTTGGAGTCACAAGTTCTCGTTGATCTCTATAGCTCTCAAGAAACTCCTCGTAAAGTTCTTTTTCTTCACCCAAAGATTGCTCACATTCTTTATTTGTTTTATCAACAACATCTGATTCAACTTGCGTAGCATCTTTCCATGTTTTAACAGGACCATCATGCAAAATCGAACCATACGATGCTCCTACAATATCCTTGTATGGTGTTGAACCAGAGAACCGCCAATCTTTAGCATATAGTGTTGTTTTGCGACGGATAAAGGTCTGGTAATTGCCAGAGCCATCACATCTTTCGCATGTCACTTTACCATGATCACAACGTGGACAATCGCCAGAACCATGACAATGTTCACATGTCAACTGACCAGATCCATGACAGGTTTTACAATCGCCAGTTCCGTTACAAGTTTTACAAACTATTTCACCAGTGCCATCACATTTAGAACATTTTCCAGAACCATGACCATAGGTTCTACCAGCTCCAAAAGTTACTTCATCAAGAAATTTTGCTGCACTCTGCATGCCTGAGCGACATTCCGGACATGGTGTATTGCCAGAACCGCCACACTTTGGACAATCTTTCCATCCTGTATGACCTTCTATATCTTTGTATTGTACTGTGCCTCGTCCATGGCAATTTGAGCACTGGACATCTCCTGTTCCATGACATCTTCTGCAATTTCCGGATCCTCCACATTCATTACAGCGCCAACGCCCTCTACCATTACAATCGGTACATTTTCCATTACCATGACAAGTGTGACAATTCACTTCACCTTGCCCATGACATTCTTGACATGTGCCAGTACCATGACATTCACGGCAATCCATCAGAGGATCACATTCACAAGTCTCAACAGAACCAAGCAGTACCCCAGTGTGCTCCTTGATGATTTTCATATTTGTACTCATATCCATTCCATTTCTTTAATTGTTCAACAAGTGATTAAAACTGAAATCGTATGGTTCAATAGAACTTCCATCATTGAACAACTTATCGTACGGCTGTTCGCCTCGTTCGGTTTCTACATGAATAAATTGTTCTTCAACATCAGAAAGAACTGCTACGCTCTGCTCCACACTATTTATATCACAGAAAACACCAAGGTTTGTTACGCCTCCCATTTCTGGACTAATTGTATTCAGAACTTCCACAAAATCATCAACATTGGTCGATTGTCTGTTAATCATAATATTAGCAAATGCTTTTGTATTGTAACCTCCTATATTTGTGGAGATTTCACTGGACTTAGTGCTAGCTATCGCATCCTCATGTCCATCACTCGATAACTGAGTAATTTCATCGTTCCCTGCGGTCTTTATCTGGCCATTGAATGTTTTTTCTGCCATAACATCTTCTTTTTATATAGTATTATTACACATTACAAGGTATAACTACATAAAAAAGCGTGGAGCCAGTCTTGTTTACTCGCTCCACGTGTTGAGGCCTTCGCATTGCCATGTTAGTCGAAACGAGCAACGCTGAAAGCCCCACGATAATGTTATATAAATAGACATATCACGCATAAGAAAAAACCTTACACGTAATACGTTTATATAGTATATAAACATCCATGAGACGTCCCCGTTGCTTTGTTTTTGACTAACAGTTTGAAGTTGCGAAGTTCCAACACGTCAAAACCAAAGCGTTTACAGATACGCCTATTTATGTATGTACCATCCCAGCCCTCTGCCCCGTAAAGGGCTTTCAGCTAAGATTATACTTTGCAAATGTAAAGTTTTATTATATTATTACAATCATTTTTCGCTAAGTTTTTCATTTACGACAATCTCTTCGTTGATATTGTACAATATAAATGAATATTAGCGTATTCTGAGAAATGAAGTGTTGATGAATCTCAACATACTATGGGAACTCTATGTGCTTACCCTTATAACGAGAAATGACTACGTTAGTCATCCAATCCGCAACATTCTTAACAGTACCTAAATAGATTTGTTTTTAATTCTTTATGGTTATGTGTATACCTCTTTCCTACAAATGAGGAATAAGAGGGAGATACCTCATAAAAAACTTAAATTGACATTTAGACATTAGACGTTTTTGAATAACTTGCTGATGCCTAAATGAATATAAACTAAAAAGTGTCTAAAGTTAGTTTTGGACACTTTTTGTTTTTAGACGTTTTTTGTGCACTCACGGTTATATATTGGGGGGTAAGTGGGGTACGTCACACATAGATGTAACCCTCTTGCTCGTATTTTCACCAATAGTTTGCCCGAATGCTAAAATGTAACATGCCCGATGTTACACTTGTTTCATCCCCTGTGTAACAGGTGTTACATACGGCATGTTACACTTGTTACACGCTTGCGTGAAAAACGTGTTACATTTTTGCTTGTGTCTCTTTCGCCTGATTGCAACTTTCGTGGGAGGAAATTTGTGTTTATGAGTGTAAACAGATGTGTCTTAATGCGATGCGTTAATTAGGTTTTTCGTTTGAATGTTCTCTAAATATGAGCTTGGTCATTCTTTACTATACTTTTCGAGTTGTATGTAAGGGGTGTTTTCGCTGTTGATGCTCAAAGGTTCGGCCGTCAGGCTGTTAAAATTTTTGACAATATATATATAATATGTATTTAAAATATGTTAATTAGTCAATAAGGTGGATGAAAAGTTGTAACTTCGCACTCCGTAAAACTAAACCAAATGTTACAATTAACAAACATTCATAAGACTTATAATGCTGCACAGCCTCTGCATGTGCTGAAAGGTATAAATCTGCATATCGAGGAGGGCGAGTTTGTTGCTATCATGGGTGCCTCGGGTTCGGGAAAGAGTACGTTGCTGAATGTGCTCGGTATCCTCGACGACTATGACGAGGGCGAGTACACCCTTGGCGGAACGCTGATAAAGAATCTCAACGAGTCGAAGGCTGCTGACTACCGCAACAGAATGATAGGTTTTATTTTCCAGTCATTCAATCTTATACCTTTCAAGAACGCCATGGAGAATGTTGCTCTACCGCTTTTCTATCAAGGTGTGAGCAGAAAGAAAAGGAATGCCTTGGCATTGGAGTATCTCGATAAAGTAGGTCTGAAAGATTGGGCTGACCATTACCCGAACGAACTCTCGGGCGGACAGAAGCAGCGTGTGGCTATAGCACGAGCATTGATTACACACCCAAAGATAATACTTGCGGATGAACCGACAGGCGCCCTCGACAGTAAGACTACGGTGGAGGTGCTTGACATGCTTTCTGAACTTCACAAGCAGGGCATGACAATTATCGTTGTCACACACGAACTTGATGTGGGCAGAAAGGCTGACAGGATTATAAATATTATTGACGGTCAGGTTGTGACAGACAAAACCGAGTACCAGGAGAATGGGAAAAGTAAATGAAGCTGTAAACTGCTAAAGTTGAATTATTGATTATATCATTTTATACAAGTGTTTGATTCTTTCCAGGAAATATATTCTGCTATAATGCGCAATAAACTCAGAACGATAGCAACAGGTTTTGCTGTTGCAAGCGGTCTGTTCCTTATGATTGTGCTGCAAGGTGCAGGCAATGGCCTTATCCACTCGTTTGAGTACAATATGGGAGGGATGGCTTTTGATGCTGTGCATGTGTATGGCGGAAGGACGACAATGCCTTACGAGGGCATAAAAGAGGGTAGGCAGATAAATCTTGATGAGCGTGATGTCGATATGGTGAACAGAAACTTCACGTCAACAGTTGCTTCTGTAGCCCCTTTGCTTACGAAGGGCGGACTCACTTCTTCGTTTGCTGGCAATTATATAAGTGGAATGACGGTATATGGTGTCTATCCTGTGTATTTTGACACCGAAGCGTTGAAGATGCTTGAGGGAAGGTTTGTGAATGACATTGACATACAGCAGAGGCGTAAGGTAGTTGCTATTGGCAGCAAAAGTGCGGAGTCGCTTTTCAAGAAGAAAGAGAATCCTGTTGGTCAGGTTGTGAATATTAGCGGCATATCGTACACCGTGGTAGGTGTGTATAAAAGCGATGAGATGTCGAACAGCACAATCTTCTACGCCCCCTACACTACGATAAGTACCATATATAATAGAGGCAAGTTCATTGATGAACTTACGATGAAAATAAAAAATATCAAGGCTGAGGAGGATATGGATGCTTTTGAGAAAGACTATGTGAGGGCGAGCAGTCAGATTCACTCTTTCTCTCCCGAAGACGAGGATGCCCTATGGATATGGAATCAGGCAAGTGACAATATCAAGACTCAGAATGCGATGAACATACTGCACACGTCGTTCTGGGTGCTGGGGCTCCTGACATTGGTTAGCGGCATCGTGGGTGTAAGCAACATCATGCTCATATCGGTAAAGGAGCGCACGCGTGAGTTTGGAATACGCCGAGCCATAGGCGCTCGTCCGTGGAGCATAATACGAATGGTGGTGCTTGAGAGTATAGCCATCACTACGGTGTTTGGATATGTCGGCATGCTGCTTGGCATTTTCTTCTGTGAGTGGATGGACAAGGCTGTGGGAAACCAGACGATGGATGTTGGCGTGTTCCAGGCTAAGTATTTTATTGACCCGACTGTGGATTTGTCTGTGTGCATAAATGCCACCATAGTCATAATCTTGGCTGGGGCGTTGGCAGGTTTCTTTCCGGCGAGAAAGGCGGTGAAGATAAAGCCTATAGATGCTTTGAGAGCAAACTGAATAATCTCAAAAAAATAAATACAAGTTTCGCTCCACTTTAGTAATGGTGAAATAATATCTTTAGGAAGTTTTTTACCATTACTTAACTCACCCAACAGAGCAACTTGCAAACTAGAGAAAGTTGAATAAATAAACATTGGAAAAGGAAATAAAAAACATGTCATCAGAAGCGAAAGGGAAATTACGTATGCCAAGATGGGTGCTGCTGGTGTTTGACAGCGACCAGTGGGAGGAGGTCATGGACTCTCTCTCACGCAATAAGTCACGCACATTCCTCACGGCTTTCGGCATCTTCTGGGGCATCTTCATGCTTGTCGCCCTGATGGGAGGAGGAAAAGGATTGGAGAGCATGCTCGCCAAGAATTTTGCAGGATTTGCCAGCAATTCGGGTTTTATGATTTCGAGTCAGACAAGTATGGCGTATAAGGGTTTCAAGACTGGCAGAAGGTGGAACATCGACCTGATGGATGTGCAGAGGGTGAAGTCGTGTGTGCCGGAGATTGATGTGTGTACCCCTGCAATAAGTAATTGGGGAAGCATTGCCTCTGCCGACAATCACTCGATGAGTGTGTCTGTGAGAGGCGAGAGGACGGACTTCGCGGAAGTGGAAGACCCAAAAATAAAATTCGGACGCGCTCTTAATGATGTGGACAATGCGCAGAGGCGAAAGGTGTGTGTGGTTGGAAGTCGTATTGTGGAGGAGCTGTTCCCCAAATTGAGTAAGGAAGAAAATCCGTGTGGCAGATATATCCGTGTGGACAGCGTCTATTATTGCATTGTTGGTGTGAGCGGTCGAAGCGAAGGCGGTGTAAGCATCGGCGGCAGAGCTTCAACGACCGTGCGTCTTCCTTACGCAACAATGCAGCAGACTTACAACAGAGGAAACAAGGTGGATTTCCTGAGCCTTACGGCAAAGCCTCAGTTTAAGATGTCGGATGTGCAGTATAAGGTGGAGGCTCTGCTAAAACGCACTCATTTCATACACCCTGACGACACTCAGGCGGTGATGAAAGTGAATACTGAGGCGGTATTCAGTATGGTTGACAACCTCTTCACGGGCGTGAGCATCCTTGTGTGGATGATAGGCTTGGGCACTCTTCTTGCAAGTTCCATAGGTGTGAGCAATATAATGATTGTCACCGTGAAAGAACGTACGACGGAGATTGGCATCCGACGTGCTATAGGTGCAACAACAAACGATATTCTGAGGATGATAATGAGTGAGACGATAGTGCTGACGTTAGTTGCAGGAATGAGCGGCATTGTGTTTGCCGTCGTTGTGCTGCAGGTGCTTGAGACTGCCATGCAGGAGGATAGCCCAGGCGCACAGTTCCAGATATCATTTTTTGTTGCTGTAGGTGCTGTGCTTATGCTGTCGCTGCTTGGCGTGCTTGCCGGTCTCGCCCCAGCAATAAGGGCAATGAGCATTAAGCCTGTGGATGCAATGAGAGAAGAGTGATAAGCTTGAATCTATGAATAATGCAGGTTACACATTTTTAATATAAAGGAAAAAAGAAAATTACAATATGAAGAAAATCATGAAATGGGTGGGCATTGTGCTTATTGCCCTCGTCTTTATCGGAACATTTGTGTTCCTCTATCAGAAGTCACAGCCAAAGGAGGATGTGTATGAGATAAACTTAGTGGAGGTGAAGAACCTTGAGAAGACAACTATTGTGACGGGCAAGATAGAACCGCGTGATGAGGTGAACATCAAACCTCAGATTTCAGGTATCATCACAGAACTCTACAAGGAGGCTGGACAGATGGTGAAGAAAGACGAGGTGATAGCAAAGGTGAAAGTCATACCTGACATGTCGAATCTCAGCAGTTCGGAAAACAGAGTGAAGCTTGCAGAGATAACCCTCAAGCAGGCTAAGACGGACTTTGCCCGTATGAAAAACCTCTATAACGAGAAAGTTGTGAGTGCGGAAGATTACGAAAAGGCTGAGATGGCTTTGAAAAATGCAGAGGCAGAGATGGTAAACGCTAAAGATGCCCTTAACATTGTGCGTGAAGGCATCTCGCTCAGTAATGCTCAGATGAGCACCACTCTCATCCGTTCAACAATCGACGGACTCATCCTCGACATCCCTGTGAAAATTGGTAACTCAGTAATCTTGAGCAACTCCTTCAATGACGGTACGACAATAGCTACTGTGGCAGATATGAGCAAGCTCATCTTCCGTGGCAATATTGATGAGACGGAGGTGGGTCGCATTGTGGAGGGTATGCCTGTTGTTATCACTGTTGGTGCGGTGCAAGACTTGAAACTTGACGCATCGCTCGAATACATCTCGCCTAAAGGTGTGGAGACAAACGGCGCAAACCAATTTGAAATCAAGGCAGCGATTGTGGTGCCTGAAGGGAAGAAGCTGCGCTCTGGCTATGGAGCGAATGCGCAGATTGTGCTGGAGAAAGCAGAAAAGGCTGTCTGCGTGCCTGAGTCTGCCATCGAGTTCAACGGCGACAGCACATTCGTTTATGTGCTTACAGATACTGTGCCAAAGCAGTCATTCAAGAAGACTCAGGTGAAGACAGGGCTCAGCGATGGCATCAATATAGAGATAAATAGTGGATTGAAAGTCGGTCAGAAGGTGCGTGGCATCTTGAAGATTGATGACGAAGTGAAGAAATAATAAATACAATTAGAGATGAAACATCAATTCTTTTTTTCATTCTTCATACTTATGTCAACGGGCTTTTCCTCTGCCTTTGCTCAGCAGTGGGATTTGCAGAAGTGCATAACATACGCCCTCGATCATAATATATCTCTTAAACAGCAGGAAAATAATGTTGAACTGCAAAAGATAAGCCTCAATAGTGCACAGAACAACCGTCTGCCAAGTCTTTCGGCATCGGCAAGCGAAAGCGTGAGTTTTGGACGTGGATTGACAGCTCAGAATACATACGCAAACAGAAACACTCAGAGCACAAGCTTTGATGTGTCAACAAATGTGCCTGTCTATACAGGCGGCCAGCTGACTAATCAGATAAAGATGAACAAGCTCAATCTGCAGGCTGCGGTTGCTGACCTCAGCAGGGCTAGGGAGAGTGTCTGCATTCAAGTGGTGTCGGCATATCTTGAAGCTGTTTATCAAAGCGATCTTGTCGAAGTGTGCAAGCGTCAGAAAGCACTCGCTGAAGCTCAGCAGCATCGTGTGGAGCTGATGCTGAAAAACGGTAAAGCAGCCGAAAGCGAACTGGCAGAGATTCGTGCAACAGTGGCTGCTGACGAATTGGCTCTGACACAGCAGCAGAACAGCGCAATGCTTGCTCTCCTTGACCTTTCTCAGCTGCTTGAACTGCCATCGCCTGATGGTTTTGATATAGTGCGGCCAGAGGCAGGCGATGCGTCGGCAGTGCTTCTTGCTTCCCCCGACAATGTGTATGCTGAGGCTATGGGGATGAAGCCGCAGATAGAAGCCGAGAAACTCAGAGTGGAGAGCGCAGAGAAGGCTGTCAATGTGGCTAAGGCAGGACATCTTCCTTCTGTGTACTTCTCTGCGGGTATGGGCTCGTCATATTATAAGACAAGTGGATTTTCTGCGGAGACATTCAGCAAGCAGATGCGCGACAACTTCAACCAGTATTTGGGTTTGTCGCTTTCAATCCCGATTTTTGACCGCTTTTCAGCCCGTAACTCAGTGCGTACAGCCAAGGTGCAGCTCCACACACAGCAGCTGCAGCTTGAAGATGCGAAGAAGACTTTGTATAAGGAGATTCAGCAGGCTTACTACAATGCCCTTGCTGCTCAGAAGCAATGTGTCAGTTCGGATGCCGCCTTCACATCAAGCAAGGTGTCATTCCAGCTTATGGAGAAGAAGTATGAGAATGGCAAGGCGACAGCAACTGAGTATCAGGAGTCAAAGACTTCGTGTATGAAAGCTGAAGCGAATGCCATTCAGGCGCGCTATACATTTGTGTTCAGACAAAAAATCCTTGACTTCTATCGTGGAGAGAAACTGTTTTGAGAATTAAGAAATAGAAATTGAGAGTTAAGATTTAGCAATGAGTTTAGGCCTATTGCTGAATCTTAATTTTTATTTTTAAGCTCTTGATTCTTGAATCTTATCCAAGTGCATTTTGTGTTTCAAAAGTTCACTTTTAATGCATTTTTGTTTAAAATGGGCATTAAAATGTGTAGGAAATGATAAATGTGCTGTTTTTCATGTTTTTATTTTAAAGAAATGTACTAACTTTGTGGCGATTTTTTGTTATGATGAGCGCTTTTTGATGATTTATATAAAAGAGATTATATTAAGAATTTGTTTGAGTTGAGTGTTAGCGCCTACTGTGAAGTAGGGGCATGTTGTTGTTAGAAGGAAACTTATTTTAATGTAGTCTCTTATGCGATGGAAAATAATCAGGTTAACAAGAATAAGAAACTATTTTGAAATGAAAGTAAAAAAGAATTATCTTGTGTTGGTCTTGACTGCACTTCTCTGTGTGTTTGGGACAACAAAAGCGATAGCTGCAGACGTGGACTATCGCTACCCTGTGGTTACTTCTGTAAGTAACTCTCAGCCTACTTTTATTGGTAACAAATCTCATGTCACTTTCCAGTTTGTATGGTTCAATTCAGCTGGAAGGGGATGTTATTTTAGTGACCAAGGTTCAGTAATGCTTTATGTCGATGGTATGGCTGTATGCGACCTGTCTGACATATTGCTTAGCGAGAATTTCCAGAACAGCTATGGTGATGTTAGCAAGGTTCAGGAAATCTGTACATCTTATGGTAACAAGCAGCTTGCGTTTAAGAGATTCACAAGCACTGGTTTCAATTCTGGAAGCGTGTCTTTCAACAAGCCGTCATGGGATGAGGCAAACAAGGCTGCGCGTATTACTGTAGATGTTGCCTTGGAGGAACTATTTGATGGCAAGACTCACGACATCAAGATTGAGGGTATGTGGCACAATTACGAAGGCAAGGTAGCAAAGCAGGGATGCAGCCTTATCATGTCTTCACCAATCTGCCGCTTCCCATCTACATCAGGTACTTATCGCCGTAATGGAAACCGTTCTGCTTCTCATATAGTTTCTGGTATTGAGATGAACACAGTAAACCTCACAGGTAGCTCTCGTATGGTTTACTGGCTTTATAGTCTTGTTGATTATAGCGAAAAGCCATCAACAGCAAATAATGCAGAATATTGGGAAAACTCAATCAAGTTTGCGTCAAAGATTTATGGTTGGACAGATTCTAAACCAGAAGCATTGTCTGTGGTTTCAAATCTTTCTTTGAAGAGCAACTATGAGCCAGCAGTAGTATATCCTCGTATTCGCCGCTTCTCTGGTCCAGATGGTAACTTGTATCAGTTCCAGTCAGGTGATGTGGTTAATGAGCAGCTTGTGGCTTACAACAAAGATTATGATCCAGTGACTCTCCCTGGTTATATCCGTCCGAAGAATTTGGCGATTGTCCAGAACGAGAAAGGTATGGTTCTCACATGGAGCAGCGAGAAGTATGACAACACATCTAAGACAGATGGTTCATGGATTGTGTTCCGTCAGGCATCAGGAAGCACAAGTGTGACAAAGCTTACATCAATTCAAAATAGCGCAACTAAGACTTCATACACATATACAGATGCCAATGCATCTTGTGGAAATGAGTTTAACTATTATGTGGCATTCCAGCCAGCTGAGTGGGATAAGCCTATCGCTACTTATTCTGAGGCTGAAGACCTTTATCTTACAAAAACTGTGAAGGTGGGTCACGGATATAAGAATGCTTATACTCCTAAGTTTGAATGGGGAGGCACAGGTAACGCGCCTGAATGTAAGTACTCTCTTACTTGTAACGACTGTAAGGCAGTTCTCTTTAAGGATATAGAACTCACTTCAGATACACTCAGCTATTATGGTTATATCCGTTTGTCAGGTCATGCTGATGCACAGTGTAACAAGATTGGTAACTCTGTATATAAAGCATACGGATACTATGGAAAAGGTATCAACACAGAGAGCAAGCTTGACAGCGCAATAGTTACTAAGGAGTATTCTGGCACTTATGCCTCTTCTCATGGTAATGACAACTACTACGAGGCATCTTATGTGTTTGGCGGTACTGCACAGAAGCCAACAGTTCACTTCACACTTAAGTGTAATGACTGTGGAACTTATGTTGTCAACAACCAGGAGTTGACTACCGACTCTCTTGACTATGGATTCTTTACTATTACAACAAGCAAAGCGGCTACTTGTAAGGATGACGGTATTATAGCTGTTCAGGCAAGAGGTAAATATAGAGTGCATGGTAGCAGGGAGTTTGGTACAGACTTTAGAAAAGACAGAAGATCTACAAGTTATGTGATGCCACATGGTCATGGTCATGTTGGTTATGATTATAAATTTAGGCCAACGAATGATGGAAATGGTTATGCTCAAATATATTGTAATGATTGTAAACGTACTATATTAATGTATCAAACTCAGGGTAGTAAAGAGGATATTGATAAACGAGTAGAACCTACTTGTACCACTCCTGGTTCCCGTACATACTTGGTAAATATTGAGTATGCTGGTGGTGCAAAATCTGACGGTGGATTTGATGTTCCTTTCGTTGTGGTTTATGAGAACATCATTCCTGTGAAATCTCAGATGAAGCATGCTGGTCAAGCTCACGAAGCTAAGGCTGCGACTTGTACAGAGGAGGGAACTAACGCTTATTGGCAGTGTGCTGACTGTCATAAGTGTTTCTCTGATGAAGACTGCAAGGTGGAAATCGACCTCTCTCGATATGTCATAGCTGCAACTCATCACGCTAATAAGGTAGCTCGTTCAAAGGCCGCTTCTTGTACAGAGACAGGTTTGCTGAAGCACTGGTACTGTAATGACTGTAGCCAGATGTTTACCGACGAGGCTTGTACTGTGAATGCAGACATAAATAAGCTTACAATAAGTGCAATCGGTCATGCTCCAAAGTATGTGAGCAAGAAAGATGCAACTTGTTTGGAGAACGGAAATGAGGCTGCTTGGTTCTGCGCTCAGTGTGGCAACTACTACACAAATTCAAATTGTATCGAAGAGGCAGAATTGGCATTCATCCCAGCATTAGGACATATATGGCAGTACACTAATGGATTTGGTAGCTGTTCAAGATGTGATGAAGAGCGTTATCAGGATATTACTGCTAAGAATGGTGTTTATGAAATCACTAATGGCGGTCAGTTGTTCTGGTTTGCTAACCGTGTGAACACAGGTGGTCATAAGATTAAGGGCAAGCTCACAAAAGATATCACTCTTGACTCATCTCGCGAATGGACTCCTATAGGAACTAAGGAGGATCCATTTATGGGAGAGTTCGACGGACAGCGTCATAAGATTAGCGGTTTGTTGTCACAGAGCACAAATGCTTCTTTCATTGAAGCTACAGATAGCGCATTGGTTACAAACCTTGGTATTGTAAGCGCTAACTTTAGCAGTACAGGTGGTGCGTCTGCTGCGTTTGTTGCTTATGGTAAGAATACTGATATTTCAAACTGCTACGCTAATGCAACAGTAAAGAACACTATAGTTGCTGGTATATGTGCATTGGGTGATAATGTGAAGATTTCACGTTCTTTCAGCTATGGTTCACTGACGACGACAGGAACAGGAACAAAGAAGAATGGTATTTGCAACAAAGAGACAAATGTGGTGATAGAGAATTCTTACTATCAGACTACTTCAACAACAACGACAAGTACAGCAAAGACAAAGGATCAGTTCGCTTCTGGTGAGGTTACTTATTTGCTTAACTTAGGTTTGGCTGAGCCTGTATGGTATCAGACATTGCCAACGAATACGTATCCAGTTTACTCAACAAAGAGCAAGGTCGTTTACAAGCATGGCAACATATACTCTAATGATGAAGAGGAGGTAATCCAGCTTGCTAAGGTGGATGATTACTATTATACTTCATTGTATAAGGATTATGCATTTGTAGTTGACGGTGAAGGCGCAGAGGTGTATGTAGCAAACAACGGAGAAAGTGAAGATGTACTTATCATGAGTGCTGTGACAGGAACAGTACCTGCAGGTACAGGTGTTATCATCCGTAGCACAGGCTCTTCAGTAAGACTTGTCATGAAGAATGGTTCTGACGATCCAATCCGTAGCGTTCTTTCAGGAACTTTTGAAAATGTATTATGTGACAACGAACTTGTGTTTGGTGCAGTAAACGGCAAGGTCGGCTTCTACAACTATAAGGGCAAGACAATTACTGCTGGCAAGGCATATTACAAGCCTTCAGCATCAGTTAAGAGTCTTACAATCTTGTTCGAGGATGGAGAGACAGTAATAGCAGATGCTGCTAACGATGCAAGTGTTCAGGGCAGCATCTATTCTCTCGATGGCGTCAAGTCAAATACTCTTCGCCGTGGTTTGAACATTATAAAGTCAGAAAATGGCTCTGTTAAGAAGGTTCTTGTTAAGTAATTAAAAAGGAAAGAAAGATGAAGAATATATTTAGAACAATTGTATGTTCTGCAGTTATGGCATTGGCACCATTCTGTGTCAATGCGCAGGGAACAGATTTGATTGGTGGGGATTTTCCTGATATTTTGATTGATGAAGTTCCTGCATCCACCATTGAGGAGGGTAAGACTTATGTATTGAAGAATAAGAACTCCCTCATGTATCTGCAGAATAGTAATGGTTTGTCAATAACAAGCGAAGCACCTCTGCCTTATGGAATGCCGGAGTTTTTTGAAGGTTATTTGTTTTCTTTCAATGCTGACGGTGCTTTTACAGAGGATTATGGCAAAGTTGCTAATTATGCTTTCGACTTTTCTGTAGATGACGGTAATAACCCTGATGATGTGATTCTCCTTTCAAAGGCAAGAGCTGCTAGCAGCGTTGTTTATTTCAAGTTTTTTGACTCAGCCAGCCAGATGCTCCTTGTTAAGAACAACACTTTGTACGGCAGCAAGGAAGCAACAACTGACGAAGCTTCAAAATGGATTGCTTATGAGGCAAAACATGTGGACCATAAGTATGAGAAAGGTAAGTGTAAATATTGTGGCATAGACGCTCCTTATTGCGAGATAAAGGCAACAGGTGACGATGTCATAGGAACAGTTACTGGTGGGGGTAGATACCAGCTTGGTGTATCTGTAGTCTTAGAGGTTTCAGTAAAGAATCCATTCTATCAGTTTGTCAAATGGAGCGATGGTGATACTAATGATCATAGAACTATTGTTGTCAGTGGCGATAAGGAATATGAAGCAATATTCGAGCCAAAGACATACAGAATCACTGCAAAGTCAGCAGATACAAAGATGGGTACTGTGATTGGTAGCGGAAAGTATGATGCAGGTTCAAGAGCAAGAATCACAGCTAATCCAGTAAGCAATGAATATCGTTTCGTGAAGTGGGTAGAGGATGGCAACACAGACAATGTGCGTGACATCTACATGGATAAAGATTCGATTACTCTTACTGCGCAATTCGCAAAGGTATTCACAGTTGCAGCATATAGTAATGGTGTGGGTTATGTTACTCAGTCAACTTCGTTTGTTGGTGGCAAGCAATATGTGACACTTTTAGCTAATGAGATTATTGGTACAGGTTTTGTGTTCTCACAGTGGAGCAATGGCTCAAAAGATCCTGAAATCACCATTGAAGTGAATGAAGAAGGAACAACAATGGTTGCAACATTTGTTGTTGGCGTGCAGAAAGTCAAGGGTGACGTGACTGGCGACACTGTTGTGAACTATGCTGATTTGACAGCACTTCTCAGTATCGTTATGGGCAAGAGTGCTGCAACAACAGAAGCCGATATCAATGGCGATAAGGTGGTGGACATCGCTGACGTTTCTGCACTTATCAATATCCTTCTTGGCAGATAGACTATGTTGGATTACACAAATCAAAGATTGACAAAATAGTTTCTTTAAATAGGGTAGGCTTTATGTGGTTAGGAGTAATAATATAATAGCCTATTCAATAAATTATTTCAAAGTCCAGCGGAATAAACTCCGCTGGACTTTTTTGTTGTAATAATTTTTGTCTTTTTGTTAGTTTCTCATTTATAATGCGTAACTTTGCACTTTGAAATACTGAATGGTTTTGATTGATAACATTTTACTCTAAATATATGCAGTTTTATAGTACAAACGGAGTTGCTCCAATAGCAACACTTGAGAAGGCGGTAGTAAAGGGACTTGCCGAAGATAAAGGCTTGTATATGCCAGAAAGAATTAAGGCTCTACCTCAGTCTTTTTTTGATAATATCGAAAATCTCTCTTTTCAGGAGATAGCATATACTGTTGCTGATGCTTTTTTCGGCGAAGATGTTGATGCTGACTCTTTGAAGAAGATTGTTTATGATACATTAGCTTTCGACTGTCCATGTGTGAAAGTGACAGACAGCATTTACTCGCTCGAGCTTTTCCATGGTCCAACACTTGCTTTCAAGGATGTAGGCGCTCGCTTTATGGCTCGCCTTCTTCAGTATTTCTTGAAAAAGGAGAATAACGGCTCGGAAGTGAATGTGCTTGTAGCTACAAGTGGTGATACCGGTTCTGCTGTTGCTAATGGATTCCTCGGTGTTGATGGAATTCATGTGTATGTGCTTTATCCAAAGGGTAAAGTGTCACCAATACAAGAGTGTCAGTTTACAACTCTTGGACAGAATATTACAGCAGTGGAAGTTGATGGTGTGTTTGATGATTGCCAGGCGCTGGTTAAGAATGCATTTATGGATGCTGACCTCAATGCACACATGAAGCTCACATCTGCCAACTCTATCAATGTGGCTCGTTTCCTCCCTCAGGCATTCTACTATTTCTATGCTTATGCACAGATGAAGAAGAAAGGTCTTGCTGATGAACTTGTCATTTGTGTGCCATCAGGAAACTTTGGTAATATCTGCTCTGCTCTCTTCGGAAAGAAGATGGGACTTCCTATTAAGCGATTTATTGCTGCTAATAATGCCAATGATATTTTCTTCAAATATCTTCAAACAGGCAAGTATGAGCCAAAAGCCTCTGTGCAGACAATTGCTAATGCTATGGATGTGGGCGACCCAAGCAACTTCGCTCGTATCTATGACCTCTACAAGAAAGACCATTCTGCAATATGTGCTGACATCTCTGGCGCAACATATACAGATGAGATGATTGCCGAAACAATAAAAGAGGCAAAGTCTGAAACAGGCTACGTCTGCGACCCTCATGGAGCATGCGGCTATCGTGCTCTCAAGGAGGGACTGAAGCCAGGCGAAGTTGGCGTGTTCCTTGAGACAGCTCACCCAGCTAAATTCAAAGATACAGTGGACGGAATCCTTGCTTCAGATATAGAAATACCTGCAAAGCTTCAGGCTTTCATGAAAGGACAGAAGCAGAGCGTGCCAATGAGCAAGGAATTTGCTGATTTCAAGAAATACCTCCTTTCAGAGTAAAAGGGCTGAGCTGCTCTTTGCAGCACATTACCTCTATTTGTGACTCAGCATGTGTGACGGTTGTCAACAGTTCTTTGTGTGTGAATTATACCTATAGAATTCAAATAACTCATGAAACAGAATAAGCAGCATAGACGATTGTTTATCACGGGCATCTTGATGAAAGCGATGCTTGTGATAGTCTCAACTGTACTGATTGTGTATTTCATGCAGTTGGATAATGATTTTGGATATAGGTATGAGTTGAATAAGCCATGGGAGTATGACCAGCTTATATCTAACACTAAATTCCCGATAATAAAGAACGACTCGGCAATGAGTGCCGAACGGGACAGCTTGATACGTCGATTCCAACCTTATTATATTCAGGACAGAGAAATTGGTGACAGCCTCACTAATCAGTTCAGAAGTTATGGGTCAAAGGCATGGAATGGACAAAATGCTGATATCTATACGCATTACATAGCATCAATGTTGGACAGTGTGTATAAGCATGGCGTTCTGTCTGTTGTTGAATATGGCAATGTGAAAGATGCAGGAAGGCGTTCTGTCCGCGTCGTAAAAGGCAATCAGGCATTGATAACACCTCTTGGCTCTGTATATTCTACATCTCAGGCTTATGAGTATATAATGCGTGCAGATACGTCGAAATACTCACGTCTTATTCTGCAGATGTATAACATTCAGGAGTTCATCAAACCGAATCTTTCTTACGATGAGGAGAAGTCGCAGGCTGAGCTTAATGATGTCTTGAAAGAGGTCGTGAACAGCTCAGGCATAGTGCACAGAGGTGAAAAGATTGTGGATAGGGGTGAGATTGTGACTCAGGAGATATACGATAAGCTGAATTCCTACCAGATACAATGTGACAAGAACAAGGACAAGACAACAGAAATACCTTATCGACTTATAGGTGAGACGGTTTTTGTTTTAGTGATTTTTATCTCTCTCATATCGTATCTCACGCTTTTCCGTGCTGACTATTTCGACAATTATCGCAGCGGAATACTGCTTTTTGCTTTGCCTGTGTTCTTCTGCATAATTGCTTCTTTGATGGTATCTCATAATATGCTGAATGTGTTTATGTTGCCATGTTGTATGGTGCCAATCATTATTCGCGTATTCATGGACTCTCGTACTGCGTTTATGTTCCATTGCGGCATGGTGCTTATTATGTCATTGCAGCTTAATATGCAGTATGAGTTTATCATAGTGCAGCTTGCAGCTGGCATAGTATGCATTCAAAGTCTGCGAGAATTGTCTGAACGCTCTCAGATTATTCGTACAGCCTTCCTTATATTCTTGGTGTATGTCGTGTCATATACTGCATATTATATCTATCATGAGAATTCTGTCAAGATGGATTTGTGGATTTATGTGTGGTTCTCTATAAATGGTGTGCTTCTTCTCTTTACATACCCTCTGCTCTGGATGTTTGAGAAGGTGTTTGGCTTTGTAAGTGATGTGACACTTGTTGAGCTTAGCAATATCAGTAACCCGCTACTGCAGCGTATGTCAGAAGTCGCACCAGGCACATTCCAGCATTCAATGCAGGTTGCTAATCTTAGTGCCGAGGTGGCGAATAAGATTGGGGCGAAACCTCAATTGGTAAGGACAGGTGCCCTCTATCATGATATAGGCAAAACAGAGCGTCCTGTATTCTTCACAGAAAATCAGAAAGGATTGTCTCCTCACAGGCATCTTTCCGCATTAAAGAGTGCAGAGGTAATTATCGCGCATGTTACAAATGGCATCAATCTTGCAGAGAAGAATCATCTGCCAGAGTTGATTATCCGTTTCATAAAGACTCACCACGGATACGGTAAGGCTAAATATTTTTATATTACATATAAGAATGAGCATCCGGATGAGGAAGTGGATGAGAGCCTGTTCACTTACCCAGGACCAAACCCATCGACAAAAGAAGAAGCGATTCTGATGATGTGTGATGGAGTAGAGGCGGCTTCTCGATCTCTTTCTGAATATACCGAAGAAAGTATTGATGGGCTTGTTGACAAGATTATAGACGGACAGGTAGCAGAAGGTTTCTTCAGTGAAAGTTCTGTTACGTTCAAGGATATTGCTGTTGCAAAGTCTGTCTTGAAGGAGAAGTTGAAAACTATATACCACACTCGTATATCATACCCAGAGTTGAATATAAAAGAAGTTTCTGGCAATTGAAGATATTTGTCAGTATATAAAGGTAAAAGGATTATATAATATAGAAAATGAAGAAGAATAATCTTTGGAAAAGTTTTTGGCTGACACTTATTGTGTTGGTTGTTCTTTTGTGCTTATTCTTTGTGCCACGAACGAAAGTCGCAGATACAGAGCTCAGGCGTGTCAATATTCTTAGTGATGTGCAGAAAGTCAACGAGGAAGGCCAGATTATTGCAGAGATAAAGGCAGACTCTATTGATGGATATGTTGAAAAGAAGATAGATACGACAGCAGTCAAGGTTAAGCAGCTTAATTATGTTGATTCTGTGCCAAAGGGAATGGTTGCTATAGAGGATTTCGCTGATGAGCAAGGTTTGCACAGAGAGATGGATAAGTTCTATCGAGCGCTCAACAATGCAGGCTCACGTCCTGTCAGGGTGGCTTATTTTGGTGATTCTTATATAGAGGGTGACATTCTTACAATGGACCTTCGCGCAAAGCTTCAGCAGAAGTTTGGGGGCAAGGGTGTGGGATTTGTTGAGATACAATGTGTGTCAGCCGATTTCAGACGTTCTGTGACAACACGAAGAAGTGGGTGGAGCAAATATCATGCTAATGAGAAAAGTTCTGGATTCAACAGTTCATATCAAGGTCCTGCAGGTAGCTATTTTGTACCTTCGGGCACTGCCACATTTGAAATGCGTGGAACGAAGAATGTGTATCCGAATTTGCTTGACTCGGTTGATGTCGCAACGGTGTTCTATACGCCTGGAGACGGCTTGACTATTGATTATTCTGTGAATGGAGGCGCTATGCAGTCGCTATTCTCTAATGGTACACCTGCTGAACCTCAGACATACGAGGAGACTGTAGAGTATATGGACTCTGATTCTATCGTCAGGTACAAGACAGTGACTCGCCAAGTGGCAGTAGCTCAGAAGGGTGCTGGCAATGTGGTTGCGAAAACCGTGAACATGAAGATGGGTAAATTCAATATGTCGGTTAGAGGAAATGGCTCTCGCTTCTATGGTGTTGCCTTTGATTCAAAAACAGGTGTGGCTGTTGATAACTACAGTATGCGAGGAAGTGGAGGACATCATCTTTCAAAAATACCTCAGGAGACACTTAGAAGCTTTGCAGCAGTACGTCCTTATGATTTGATTATTATACATTTCGGCCTTAATGTTGCAAATTCAAAGCAGAAAGACTATAGTTCGTATGCTTCACAAATCGGACAGGTTATTGACCACATGAAAGCCGCTTACCCTGGAGCAAGTATTTTGATTGTAAGTATGGGTGATAGGGATCAGCGTGGCTCTGATGGTAAAATGCATACAATGGGTGGTGTGAAGGAGCTTGTTTCTTATGAGCGTAAAATGGCGAGTGACCACAAAGTGGCATTCTGGAATCTGTATGAGGCAATGGGAGGTGATGGAAGTATTGCTCAGATGAAAGAAAGGAAGCAGGCTAATCTCGATTATACACACATCAATTTTGCAGGAGGAAAATATCTGGCAGGATTGCTGTATGATGTTCTTATGAACGGAAAAGAAAATTATGATGGGCGTACACGCTGAGGTGAAAGTCGTATATAGAAATTTTAATGGAAGCTGGTTGATGACAGAGTTTAATAAAACATATTTGGCATTGCTGATTGCTGCTGTACTTTCCGTTTTGGGAGGGTATAGCAATATGCTTAGCGCCCAAACTCTATCAACGCCTTTCCCTTCAAATTTCCGAAACACTAAAAATAATGAATTGTATGAATCTTATGCTTTGGCTCCTGTGTTCAAGAAAATAAAGCAGAAGAAACCTGTTAAGGTGATGCAGATAGGTGATTCCCATGTGAAAGGAAATTTCCTGCCTCGCTCTTTAGGAAATACACTCCAAAGTTATTTCCCAAATGTCGAATTCACATATTATGGCATAAATGGTGCATGGGCGCGTCGTTTTTATGAAGCAGATATGTTAGAGAAGGTTGCTTTTGAACGCCCAGATTTGGTGGTTATATCTTTTGGCACAAATGAAGCTCACGGTTCGAATTTTGATGAGTATGTGCATACAGAAACAATGGATATTCTGACAGAAAGGATAAAAGAAAGATGCCCTGGCGTGTGTTTCCTCTTTACCACCCCTCCTGGCAGTTATATATCAGAGCGTACAGGTTCATATACAACAGGTTATGGAAGACGTAGGCGTACGCACTACACAACTCAGAAAGTTGAGAATACGAGGACGCAGAAGGTGGCAAACAGTATTACTTCGTATTGCCATTCCCATCATTATGCAGTATGGGATATTTATGGCATTGCAGGTGGCGTCAATTTTGCATGTTCGAATTGGAAGAACTCTGGGCTTATGAATACAGATTGCATTCATTATCTGGCTCAGGGGTATAATTTGCAAGGCAGGCTTCTTGGGGAGGCAATATATAAAGCGTATTTAGGAACCCCAACTTCGGGTTCACAAACAAGAATGATGCATGGCTCTACTCCGCAGGAAGCGAAGCCATACAAAACGGTAAAAGGATTTTAGTTTTTTAAGGTTATGTTTGACATAGATTGGTTAAGGGTATTAAGTCAGTTTGAATATCAGCCAGAGTCACCGATGATTTTTTCTTCGGGAATTTTTCTGTTTTTGTTTTTAGTTTTCACTCTGATATATAATTTGCTTGGAAAGGCTGACACACTTCGTATTCTTTTTGTGACGCTCTTTTCATATTACTTCTACTATAAGAGTAGCGGCGTGTTTTTTGTGCTGCTTGCCATAGTCACAGTTTCTGATTATTTTATTGCAAGAGCCATATCAAGGATAGAAAGGGGAGGACTGGCAAAGACACTTGTGGTGCTTTCCTTGGTATTGGATTTAGGACTGCTTGCTTTCTTTAAGTACACTAATTTCATTGGCGAAGGAATTTGTTATTTGCTTCATTCATTTGGGGTGGAAGTTCCTTCTTCCATTTCAGGAAGTTATCTGGTTGGGGTTGTATGGCAGCCTCGTGATATTTTCTTGCCAGTAGGTATTTCATTTTTCACATTCCAATCTTTGAGTTATACATTGGATGTGTACCGTGGCAACATAAAACCTCTCAACAAGCTGTTGGATTATGCCTTTTATGTGAGTTTTTTCCCACAGTTGGTGGCAGGCCCTATTGTGCGTGCGAGAGACTTTATAACGCAGATTCGTCGCCCGCTGACTCTAACCGACAAAATGTTTGGTACTGGAGTTTTCTATATAATAGCAGGTCTTTTCAAAAAGGCAATAATAAGCGACTATATAAGTGTGAATTTTGTGGAGCGCGTGTTTGACCAGCCAGACTTGTATAGCGGATTGGAGAATCTGCTTGCTGTGTATGGATATACCCTGCAAATTTATTGTGACTTCTCTGGCTATTCTGATATGGCGATAGGTATTGCGCTCTTGCTCGGATTTGAGTTTCCAAAAAACTTCGACAATCCTTACAAGTCAGCATCTATAACAGAGTTCTGGCGCCGTTGGCATATCAGCCTTTCATCTTGGCTTAAGGATTATCTTTACATAAGTATGGGAGGAAACCGTCATGGTAAGTTCCGCCAATATTTCAACCTGCTGATGACAATGCTTCTTGGTGGTTTGTGGCATGGAGCTTCTTTGAATTTTATCTTGTGGGGTGGACTTCACGGCTTGTTCCTTTGTATGGATAAGATGTTTCATGCAATATGTCCAAAGCTGTCTCCTTTGTCATATCTTCCAAATAAGAAAAATCCAAAGCCAAAGAAGAATTGGTTTGTCGTCATTTTGTCTGGCATTATAACATACCATCTTGTTGCGGCATGCTGGGTGTTGTTCCGTGCCCAGTCTTTTGGTGTGGCAAGTCAGGTTTTCTATCAGGTGTTCAATAAATTCCAGCCTCAGATATTCTTGCAGTGGTGCGAGTCTTATTGGGCAGTAGCAAGCTTGATGCTTTTGGGATATACCCTTCACTTCCTTCCAAATTCCGTATCAGAATTTGCAAAGAAAGTTGTGACTAAATGCCCTCTTATTGTGAAAGCTTTGATAATTGTCGTTGTGATTTTCATCGTTATACAAATTAAATCGAGCGATGTACAACCTTTCATTTATTTCCAATTCTAAATGTGAATTATTGACAAAAATACATTATTTATATAGCATAGTTGAATAAAATAGGTGTGTTGATGTATGAAAAATGATGTTTTTTTTGTTTGCAATACATAAATGCTTATCTTTGTCATTATTTATGTTTGCAAGTGACATTTTTTGATGTTATAGTTTTATTAGGTTAGGATAATTTGATGACTTCTATTAAGTATATTCTCACATACTGCTTCCTTTTTTGTTGGTTGGGTGTTGCTGCTCAACCGATAGGTAAGTATTATGTTTACAATGAGGAGGAAGGCAAATTTTTATCCCGCCAAGGTGACTATGCAGGAATTGATGATTATGGAATACCAGTCAAAGTGTCAAAGTCAAATACCAGCGATAGCTGTTCCATTTGTTTCTTGGATAATGGTTGTTATGTAACTTCAACAGAAGAGCAATTCACAATGTATGGTTGTGAGTTAACTCCAGATTGGGCTTATTTTTCACAAGTGAGAGATGGTGTTTATACTATCGACTTCGGAACTGGTGAATACATGGGAGTATTTATTGACGCTCTTAACACAATGATCCCTTTTGGTATTGAATGGAAGCTTGTAAGCCAGAAGGAGCATGATGCTATTGTTGAAAACACAAGAAAAAAGAAATTGGTGTCTATCGCTACCAATCTTGGATTGAATTTTTCTGCAGATCAAGATCCTGATGTCGCTCTCAACGACTATCTTAATACACTCAATCTTGTTGATTGTACATCTGCCATCAAGAATTATTCTTTTGCTGCAGGTATTAATGGATGGACATTCTCCAAAAATTATGCTCAGAGGGAGGAAAATAAATTCCTCGAATATGATGACAGATATCCTGTGACAGTCTGTGAGACTCCAAATTTCACATTGTCTCAAACAATTACAGACCTGCCAAATGGCATTTACAAAGCTACTATTCAGGGCATATACCGCTCTGCTGGCATGGATATGTTATCTCGTATGTATGATGTCAACAAGAAAGAGGGTGTCAGTATATGCAATGCTTGGTTTGAAGCTAATGGAGAATATAGCGCACCTCTGACAGAGTGGGCAATGGTGCGTTCATCAAGTACCCAGCCTTATGATAGAAGCTATTTCTTTGCTTCTCTCATATCTGATTCCAAATACACTACTACTGTGTGGGCGTATGTAAAAGACGGTACTCTTACACTAAGTCTTGTTGTGCCTGGCCTTAACAGCAACAGGGGTACAAGCTTTGACATAAATTGGGTCACATTCTGCAATGTGAGTCTCACACGATATACCATTCCTTATGATGATGCAATGGCGGAGATAAATGCTTATGTCAAGATTGCAAGTCAGGCGCTTGACCATAATGATTTTGATGCTGTTATAGCAGCCGCCAAGAAGAAAATAAACAGAAACTCAAAAAAGAGCGATGTTGAGCTGGTTCGTAAGAATGTGCGTGATGCTTTTTATGCTCTTCTAAAGAGTGGAAATTCAGAAACAGGTACATTTGACCTTACAGAATTGATAGTAAACCCTTCTTTCAATGATAAGATTAAGGGATGGGACACAGCTTATGGCAATTTCTCTGTGTTGGATGGTGTTTGTAGTGCCTATGGCGTTTCAAAAGGTGACGCGTTGAAACAGTCACTTGAGAATCTTCCTGCAGGCACATATACGCTTATGGCGCAGGGCTTTTACCGTCCAGACTCTCTTCGCTATTCTCTTAACAAGTACGAGCAGTCAAAGGATGTTGTCAAAGCCAATATCTTTATGAATGATAAGCATACTTCAATAAAGAACATCTTTAGTGATGGTTGCTATATGCTTGAACCGACAACAAACAAATCTGCTGATGCTTATTCGCGTGCTGATGGTTGCGGATTCCCTCATCATGAAAGCACAGGTATGGAAGGCACGTCATCTTCTACAAAAGTAAATAGCAATGTTGTTGCCTCACGAGCTTTTGAGCATGGCCATTACTGGAATTCTATTGAGTATGACCTCTTTGATGATGAGATACTGCAAGTGGGTATAGAGATAGAAGATAATGCGCTATCCGGCAATTGGCTTGCAATTGATAATTTCAAATTGTTGTATAGGCCAGTAGGAAAGCAGAAGCCGAGAATAGACTTTGTCGAAGGGCAACATACCGAAGTGCCTGTTGATATGCCTGCTGTTGTACGTATAGTAAAAGGTTTTAAGCAGGGAGTGTTAGTGCCATTCTGTTCTCGCACCGACATATCTGGCAAGAATTTCCAGGCGATATACGAGATAGGATCTATAGATGAGAATACGAAGACAGTTGTTGTGTATCCTGTCGATAATGTTCGTGCGAACACTCCATGCTATGTGGATTGCAAGACAAGTCAGCTGGCTCTTGCAAATGTAGTTGTCTCTGCTTCAGGTGTGGAAGAAATGCCTGTGTTATGGAATGGAGGTGTTGTGTATTGCGATTATGATAATCTTAGCTGGAAGACAAGAACACTCTCAGGAGTAGAATACGATGCATCATATTTTACAAATATTGTAAAGCAGGATTTGAAGAATATGAATTTCGTTGTTAATGTTGAGAATACAAGGGTGAACCAGTATTTGAAGTCAATTGTGTACAACGAGAAGAATTTGTCATGTGTTGAGAACTACCGCAAACCTTCACCTGTGCGTCAGGATGTTCCTCATTGTGTTGGAATACCTGTACCTGCGAACAATGCCAAGAATGCTGTGGTTTATTACAGCACGAATAAGGACATGAGCAATGCTAAATCGTCAAACATCAATGACGGTACAAATATCTGTTATATCGCCAACACAGTGCCAGGCACTATGTATTATTTCCAGACAATGGCAAACGGAACAATCCTCACAAAAGGCAAATTCTATGTGTCTGGCAAAATACGTATGATATATGCTCCAAGTGTCAGCAATATTCGTGACTTTGGAGGTAGGGAGGTGCAGAATGGAATGGTGGTTAAATATGGACAGATTTATAGAGGAGGAGAATTGAACGGCGTTCATAAGGTTGACCCTGTTGACATCACAACATTGATGAATCTTGGTGTTAAGGCAGAAATAGATCTTCGCCTTAATGCAGACCATGATGGCAGCGAGGAGGTTGGAACATGTGGATTCCCTAAGTTTACTAAAGACGATTTCTTGTTTATAGGAGTTAATGATTATAAGCCTGAGCATCTTTACAATTCAGACGCGAAGAGGCATTTCAGGGCTGAATTCGACTTTATATTGAAGCACCTCCGTCAGGGTAAGCCTGTTTATTTCCATTGTAAATGGGGTGCGGACCGTGCTGGTATGCTTTCTTTCTTGCTTGAAGGCTTGCTTGGATTCTCAGAGGATCAGCTCTGTAAGAGTTACGAGATGACATCTTTCTCTTTTGCAGGGCATCGAGACAAGAGCGGTGCATACGAGTTGATTAAGGTTATTAAAGAGTGCAGTGGTGCAACACTTCGTGACAAGTTTGAGAGCTATTGGAATAAGAATGTTGGCATCTCTAAGGATGCTATAACAGAATTCCGCAGTTATATGCTAACTCCTTCAACAGCAGGCGACATAAATGGTGATGGATCAACAAATATCGGTGATGTCTTAAATCTTGTAAATATAGTTATTGGAAAGAGTCAAGACACAAACGGCAGAGCCGATGTTAACGAAGATGGTTCAGTTAATATTGCTGATGTAACTAACCTTGTAAACAAGATATTGAATAAGTAGGCATCAACATCTCCAATTCGTGAAATCGTATTTGAGATTTGATATTTGAGATGGAGTTTCAAGCATTTTAATGATATAGGCATTCAAGGCATTACTAAATTTTATTTGATGTGGTGACATGTCTTAAAATAAATTCGGTTGATTTGCTAATCTGGTATGTAGATGTATATAATGGACATCATCCAGATATTGCAAATCAACCGAATTTATGTTTGAATGACAATCTTGTTAGGTCAAGGTTGAAGTATAACTAAATATTGTTATTTCTTGTTGTCAAGAAGGAAGAAAGACTTAATGAGTTCACCTCCATCGTCAAGAATTTGTATTACGAGTTTGCCATTTACTTTGTTAGTACGTAATCCCATAACACCTATTGGATTTGTCCATCCATGCAGTTTCTTTGTTTCATAGTCATTGTCATCAACAGACATACAAACAATTCCAAATGCCTCGTTGTCGCTGGCATTGATGAATGTGATGCTGTAATCATCCTCATATTTTGCGACGAAAGTGCTCTTGCCGTCGCTCCATCTTCCTTCCGGTATTGTAGGTTTCTTGCATGCGTTTTTGTTGATTGGAGCATTTCCATACATTGTTGTACAATGACGCATTATTGAGTGTTCTTTTGTCTCAAAGTCGGAAGTAATAGGTTCTATGTTACAATTACGAAATACGCACTGGATGAAATGCTGATAATCGTTTAAGTTAAATAGCCTTCCTTCAAGGTGGTCAAAAGTACATCCTGTGAAAGCGACATTTTTACAGTCTATAATGTTGATTTGTTCATATTCCTTGTTGTTGTAGAACTTGCAGTCATTAAAACGAATGTTGTAGCAGTCATTGAGGTGGAGAGTGTGGTAAGTACAGTCATGTACATTGCTGCGGTTTACATAGATGTTTTGGCAGGCGTTGAATATGAATCCTTCAGTACCACATCCAAAGAAATCACAGTCATTGATATGCACATTGTTGCTTTCATTTATTTCAAGCACCCCCTTATCGCAGTATCCTCCTTCTGTATGCCCCATTATGATATGCTCGATGTTGAGATTGTCGCAATAATAAAATTCCATGACATTCACATATCTTGGTGTAGCAAGCAGAGTCGCATCACCCTTCTTGGATTTGATGGTGAGGTTTGGGCAGTTGATAACTTGTAATCCTAAGCCGTCTGTGTTGGAATTGTATAATATATACCCATCCGTATGGCTGTTATCGTTTTCATCCATTCCATAGTAATATGGCCCTTTCTCTATTTTTCCTGCCTCAGCCCATTTGTTCAGTGTTTCTGTTATTTCAATAGGCTTCTTTGAATCAATGATAATAGTCCTGTCTGGACCAATAGACTTGAGAAACTCTTCTGCATTTTTTACAGTAATAGTTTTTGTCTTTGCTGCAGCAATAGAACATAATGATATGAGCATTGCCATCAATAAAAGTAATTGTCTTTTAGTTTTCATTTGCAATATGATTAAACGTGTTTTGTAAACAAGACAAAGATAACACTTATTTTTCTAATGCACCTTATTCTTGTGCTTTTTGTGTTGTGAAAGGCGTATAATTCATCCTAAAGCAGGTGATTAAAACTTGTTTTACAATAGATATATTCTATTTTGCTACAGAGCCTTATGCGAGTGTCATAAACTCTTTGAGACTTCTTTCCGTTTCATTCTCAATCACAATGCCCGTATTGCTCTTTCAAATGAAAACGAAAATCTAAGATCAAACAGAACGCATCAAATATTTAAATAATTATGAACACCTACTTAAAATGCATAACTAACATTTAATCCGAATTTATTCTGACTTGTCCTATGGCCAGAATAGAAAGTGTGATCTGTCATTCCTCTTGAAAATGTGAGTCCTACTTGTATGTGGTGGATGCGTAAATTAGCACCGAATTCTGTGGAGAAATTCATTCGTCGAGGCCATGATCCAGATCCGTATTGCTGATATTCTGATACCGGCCAGTGCTCCTCCACATGTATGTCGCCGTCTTCATCTTCATAGTATTCATACCATCTGTCCTCTTTGTCGCGATACTCTCCTAAGAAAGCCCAGTTCATTCCTAATCCGGCGAAGAATTGCAGCGAAGCTTCTCTTCCGAGGGGCAGGCGAAGCATTAGGTGGAGTGGAAGATAAAGATTGTGCTCTGTGAAATTGTCGTGTCCATATTCTTTTACAGCATTCGATTCAGAGAAATATGCTTCGTAGAAAAGTCCGGAATGAAGGCCTAAACCATAGATAGTGCATGGTTGGAAGGTGGCTCCTATTTGTATTCCGTGCATTCTTTTGTTTTCCTCACCCCACAGATTCTCTTTATATACATAGTCTTTAAAGTCTGTACGCCAATATTTATTAACATATCCAATAGTTACTGCCAAAGGAGCGTCATCATGCTCATTGAAGATATTCACTTTGTGTCGCTTGTAGGCGTCACTGTATGGTATGTCGCCATTATACCCTTCGCCTCCACCAATTTGAAAATGCTCTTCTTGTGCTGTGGCAGTTATAGGTGCGATTGCTGTAAAAAGGAAAGCTAATGATATTATAATTGATATTCTCATAATGATTATTGGTATTAATGAACTTTTAAGGTTCCTGTTTGTTGAAAACTATATTACAAATTTATGAGAATGTAGTTGAGCTTGCAAAGGGGAATGTCTAAAAAGTAATAGGGGAATCCCTATGTGACTTTAGCAGGAGGATAAGGCATCTTTTAGTGATGCCATATCCTTCTTTTCTTTATCGCTATTACTAAAGCAAGTATCCGTATGTTTTGAGTATGTTTGAAAACTTCTTGATATCATTTTCATGCACGAGAATGTGGAAGCCTTCTGCACGTATTATCATCTTACGAATGTCAGGGTCTGTGGTTAGGATATTTACGCAGGATATTGAATAGCTCACCGGTATAGTTTCGGTAATCTGGATTTATAGAATTTCCTTTCTTGTTGACTATGCTTACATCAGCTTTGTCATCCTGAAGTGCATCGAATTCAATACGAATAAGGATGTCATCAGAATTTGTCATGCGTTTATCATGTACGTTTGTTGTGATGCGATTATTGCAAAGTTTCGCGAGAAAATCCTCCATTGTGTGTTGTTCAATATGATAATAAGAGATTGATTTAAGTTTGTGATCAAAATTAGATGTCTTTTTAAGTGACCGCTTTAAGTAAAATAAGGGCAGCCATCCATTGGGTGACTGCCCTTATTATATGTATTGTTAGCGTTTGCTATTAAGCCTGTTGATAAGCTGCGAGCTGATCAATGTCGAGCTTGTTTACATAGTTGAAGTGCTTTTCAACCTCAGACTCTGCGTAGTTTGTGAATACTACGAGGCTCTTCTCGAAGAGTTCTGGAGCACGCTGAGTGTCATCGAGGAGAAGGTAGCACATGATTACGTATGCTGTCATCTCATAAAGCTTACGAGAGCAGAGGTCAAGAAGATCCTGATTGCCAGACTCCTTTGCTTTTGCTGTTGCAGCCTTAAGCTTGTCATACATAGCAGCAATACGTGTTGAGTAGCTTGCGTATTTCTCTTCAACAGGGAGTGTTGCATATTCCTCTTCGATGAGTTTCTCGTAGAAGCCAGAAGTGATATAGCGGATAGCTGCTACAGTCTGGAGCTGAGTTGTACCCTCGTATATTGACATGATACGAGCGTCGCGGTAAACGCGCTGACACTTGTACTCAAGCATGAAGCCAGAACCACCATGCACCTGGATTGAATCGTAAGCAGACTCATTAGCGAACTCTGAGTTCATACCCTTAGCGAGTGGAGTGAAAGCATCAGCCATCTTGCTGTACTTCTTAAACTCAGCACGCTCCTCTGGAGTGAGTGAACGCTCCTTAGAGATGTCGTCGAGACACTTGTAGATGTCAACGTAGCGAGCTGTCATATAAAGAAGTGAACGACCGGCATCGAGCTTAGCCTTGATGCGAGCAATCATATCATATACAGCAGGGAAATTGATGATTTCCTTGCCGAACTGCTTGCGGTCGCGAGCGTAGTTGATAGCCTCTTCGTAAGCTGCCTGCTCAGCACCTACTGACTGAGAAGCGATGCCGAGACGAGCGCCGTTCATCAAGCCCATAACGTACTTGATAAGACCGAGCTTCTCAGATCCACAAAGTTCTGCCTTAGCGTTCTTGTAAACAAGCTCACATGTTGGGCTGCCGTGGATACCGAGCTTGTTCTCAATACGACGAACGTCAACGCCACCGTTACGCTTGTCATAGATGAACATAGAAAGACCACGGCCATCCTTTGTGCCTTCTACTGAGCGAGCGAGCACGAGGTGAATGTCAGCGTCACCGTTAGTGATGAAGCGCTTCACACCGTTAAGACGCCAGCAGTTCTCCTTCTCGTCGAATGTAGCCTTGAGCATAACAGACTGGAGGTCTGAACCTGCGTCTGGCTCAGTAAGGTCCATAGACATTGTCTCGCCTGCGCATACACGTGGGATGTAGCGACGACGCTGGTCCTCATCACCGAACTCATAGAGAGTCTCGATACAATCCTGAAGAGACCAGATGTTCTCGAAGCCTGCATCACCCTCAGCGATGATTTCGTTAGCAGCAGTATAGACAACATTTGGAAGGTTGAGACCTTCGTAGCGACGTGGCATTGTCATACCGCAGAGACCAGCCTTGATAGTAGCGTCAAGGTTCTCGTAAGTCTTGCTTGCAT
>JAKSLL010000089.1 GCA_024401215.1 Bacteroidaceae bacterium | reverse complement strand
TAGTTCTGCTCGTTGCCCACAACATATATCATCTTGTCGATAGGGAAGTCCTGGAAGCGAAGCTTGGCAGTACCGATATCTTGTGTCATATAAACGGATGTGCCGTCAGAGCGGAGAAGGAGCTTCTCGTCGAGTCCTTCTGCTGTGAGGTCAGCCCATACTGATCCATCTTCTCTGCGGTAGAAGAATCCCTTTTCGAGACCTTCCATCACTTTGTCTTTGCCTTCGAGATAAGTGTTTGACTCATAATATATCTTGTCAAAGCTGACACCCATCTTCTTGTATGTCTCGTCAAATCCAGCGTACACCCACTCGTTCATCTTCTTCCACAAAGAGCGTACTTCAGGGTCGTTCTGTTCCCATTTCACAAGCATGTCGTGAGCCTCTACAATGAGTGGTGACTCGTTTTTTGCCTTGTTCTCTGCAGCCTCTTCGTCCATGCCTTCTGCAATAAACTTAGCCTTAAGCTCTTTCACCTCTTCGCGGTAATGCTTGTCGAATGCCACATAGTAGTCGCCGATGAGGTGGTCGCCCTTCTTGCCAGATGACTCAGGAGTCTCGCCATTGCCATATTTGAGCCATGCGAGCATGCTCTTGCAGATGTGGATGCCACGGTCGTTTACGATATTTGTCTTCACCACCTTGTTGCCGTTTGCCTCAACAATGCGTGCGAGGGCAGAACCCAAGAGGTTGTTGCGCACATGTCCGAGATGGAGCGGCTTGTTTGTGTTTGGAGAAGAATACTCAATCATGACGAGAGGGCTCTGCTCTGTTACAGGTTGGAAGCCAAACTTAGGATCTGCGTTGATTTTGTTGAGAAGAGTGATCCATGGAGCGTCGCTGATGACGAGATTCAAGAATCCTTTTACCACATTGAACTTAGCCACAACATCTGAAGCATTCTCTGTGAGGTACTGTCCAATCTCCTCTCCCACCTGCTCAGGCTTCTTGCGTGCAGCCTTTACGAATGGGAAAACAACAACTGTGAGGTGTCCCTCAAATTCTGCCTTTGTCTTCTGGAGCTGTACAGACTTTTCGTCAGCCTCCATATCGTACAGAGCCTTTACTGCAGCCTGTACTCCTGCTATGATTTTCTCTTCTATAGTCATACAAATCAAATTTTTGTGCAAAGTTACGCTTTTTTCGACTAACAATCAAAAGGTAGGGCGAATAAATCAATGTTTTACCTTTACTTAACGGTATTGTTCAGTAAATCTATGCAGCATTACCCCGTAACGCAATGTGTCGTTGTTCCGTAACGTCAGTTAGTGTTGCTGGGCAAGATTGACTGTATATTTAGCGTTTGTTATAGCTGATGCTCAGAGTGTTTGCAATAAAAAGACTGCCTTCCTCACGAAAAGCAGTCTAAAAACCAATAAAACTAAGTGTTCAAATAAATATATAGTAGAAGAGAGATTAATCCTTTCATGTTATCTGCGGCCGCCTCCTCTTTGACCGCCTCCGTTAGATCCACCTCTTGAGCCTCCACCCATTGATGCGCCACCGCCTCTTGGGCTGCTGCTTGATGAACTGCTTCTTGCTGCCTGTCCGCTTCTTTGTGAGCTTGACTGTGTGCTGCTCATTCGTGAAGAACTGTTGGAGTTATTAGAACTTCTTGATACATTGCCAGAGCGGTTTGCATTGCTGCTGTTAACCTGTGGCTGTGCATTGTTGCTTCTGAAGCTATTGCTTCGCATAGCATTGCTTGAACTGCTTTGATGCATTCTGCTTTGTGCGCCGCTTTCGCTGTTTACTCTGCTGGTGTTGTCGTGATTTTGACCTGTGTATGTACGATTCATATTTCTGTCATCACGATTGCCATTTGCTGCTCCGACTCCATGTGTTCTGTCGCTTGTTGGTGCTCCTTGGTTAGCATTGGCATTAGGGGTGCTTGAACCATTGCTGTGGCCGTAATTGCCATTATTGTTGTTTCTGTTGTCGCCAGCATGACTTCCATCAACATGTCCGCCTCTATTGCCATCAGCACCAACATGTCCACCTCCTTCAACACGTCCACCTCTGTTGCCATCCATGCCAACACGTCCGCCTCCATCAACACGTCCGCCTCTGTTGCCGTCCATGCCAACACGTCCGCCTCCTTCAACACGTCCTCCTCTGTAACCGCCATTGCCAGGGTGTACGCCACCTACTCGTCCGCCACTGCGTGGAGCCATGCCGCCAAAGAAATGTCCGCCTCTGTAATTGCCTCCATAAGAGTGAGGGGCTTTGTAATAGAAATGGCGAGGGCCACGCCTGTCATAGTCGTAAATAGAGAAGTGCCATCCACGATTTGCGAAAACGATAGGGCGGTGGAAGTAGTTATAGGTTACTATGCGCTCCCACATCAAATTGCCTAAGAGATTGCGAAGTGCAAGGTCTCTTGCCTCGCAGATGTAGATGTAATCGTCATAATAATATCCCAATGCAATCTCATCAAGATAATTGTTTACGCCATAGATGTAGTCATAATTGATGCGATAGATGTCATCAATAATATATGGATCATGAATGCCAAGGGTGTATGCCATACGGTCTGTGAGGAAACGGGCATTGCTGCTTATTGCATTCAGACTCATTCTTTGTGCGCTTATTGTCATAGTTCCAAAAAGGAGTACGACTGCAGTGATTATGGTTCTTAGCGTTTTCATATTATGGAGTATTGTATTGTTGTTAGATTATATTAGAAAATCAAATTGTATTTTTTTGATGTTGCAAAGATATTACAAATAAAATCCCCTCGCAATGGAGTTTTCCTATTTGCGAGGGGATTTTCCCTATTATATATAATGGTGAAAAAATTATGTTCGAAAGTTTCTTGAGGATATGATAATCTCAATCGTGAAAATTCAGTTCGAGCTGAGCGTTTCCTAAAAGGTTGAAAGTCATACGATGATATGGCGTAGTTCCATGAATTTCAATACCTTTGCGATGCTCTTTCGTTGGATATCCTGCATTGTGGTCCCATCCGTAGTATGGGTATTCTTGGTGTAGCTCCTTCATATAATCGTCGCGGTAAGTTTTGGCGAGTATTGAAGCGGCAGCTATAGATAGGTATTTTCCATCGCCTTTGACAATGGTTTGGTGAGGTACAATATCTCCTTTATTATCTCCTTCGGCAGGATTGTGATATGGGTAGAAGCGGTTGCCATCGATGATGAGATGCTGTGGGCGTACTTTCAGTCCGTCGATGGCGCGGTGCATAGCTGTTATGCTTGCCCGTAGTATGTTCATCTCATCTATCTCTTGAGCTGTGACAATGCCGAGCGACCATGCTATGGCGTCACGCTGTATTTCTTCGCGTAGTGCATAGCGCTGCTTGGCTGTCAGCTGTTTTGAGTCATTGAGCTTGTCGTTGTGGTAGTCGGTAGGGAGGATGACAGCCGCAGCATAGACGCTTCCAGCGAGGCAACCTCTGCCTGCTTCGTCGCAGCCAGCCTCTATAACATCAGGTTTGAAGAATGGAGCCAGTTCCATATTGGGGGATTATGAATAAAGGGGAATGAATTAAGTAATGTGTAAAACTTATAACAATTCGTAGCGTGCCAGTAGGTAAACCTATTTCTTACACGTTGCTAAGAAACAAAAACATGCGGAATAGAAACTACTACATGTAGCTTCAGTTCCGCATGATATTTTTATTAGTCCTGTTGTTATTTAGGCTGCTTTCCGATGTAAGCTAAGATACCGCCATCAACATAGAGCACATGTCCGTTGACAGCGTCAGAAGCCTTAGATGCAAGGAATACAGCTGGTCCTCCAAGTTCGCTTGGGTCGAGCCAGCGACCAGCAGGAGTCTTTGCGCAGATGAAAGAGTCGAATGGATGGCGGCTGCCATCTGGCTGAGTCTCACGGAGTGGAGCTGTCTGTGGAGTAGCGATGTAGCCAGGGCCGATACCGTTACACTGGATATTGTATTCACCATATTCTGAACAGATGTTGCGAGTGAGCATCTTCAATCCTCCCTTAGCAGCAGCGTAAGCAGAAACAGTCTCGCGACCAAGTTCACTCATCATAGAGCAGATGTTGATAATCTTACCTTCCTTACGTTCAATCATTTCAGGGATGACAGCAGAAGCGCAGATGAAAGGAGCAACAAGGTCAATGTCAATAACCTGCTGGAATTCAGAACGCTTCATTTCGTGCATAGGGATGCGCTTGATGATACCGGCATTGTTTACGAGAATGTCAATCTGTCCAACCTCCTGGTGAATCTTTTCTACGAGAGCCTTTACACCTTCTTCGTCTGTTACGTCGCATACATAACCCTTCACGTTTGTGATGCCAGCTTCTTTATAGTTGTTAAGACCGCGTTGGAGAGCTTCTTCGTTGATATCGTTGAAGATAATCATATTTGCACCAGCCTGTACGAAAGCTTTGGCAATATTGAATCCAATACCGTAAGAAGCGCCTGTGATCCATGCATTCTTACCTTCGAGTGAGAAATTTGATAAATCCATGTTGAGTAAAGTTAGTGTTATTTAGTTTAACTATATCCGTTCATTACTTCCAGCAGCAATAATACTGTTTGCGACTATGCTGTGGTAATGTTGATTTTGCAAATTTAGCAATAATTTCTATTATTGAATAGCTGTGATGCGTTTTTTTGCTTCATCGAGCAAAGAAAATAGTTCTTCTTGTGTTTCTGCACGAAGAATTTTTATGCGTGTCTGCTTGAAATCGGGAATACCTTTGAAGAGCGGGCAGTTTGCAAGATGGCGACGCACATGTATGATGCCGCCAAGTTCGGTGCGTTTTTTCTCTTTAAGTTCATTGTCTTCACGCAGTGAGTATGCGACAGACTTTTTCACTTGTTGTTTGAGCACATCCATCTTCCAGTCGAGAGTCATAGATTCATCGTGACAGCCATTGTCAAGATATGAGCGCACATCTTTGAAAAGCCATGGCTGTCCAAATGTGGCGCGTCCAATCATTACTGCATCAACACCATAAGTGTCGAATGCATGCTTGGCATCTTCAGCTGTGCATATATCTCCATTCCCGATGATTGGAATGGAGATGTTAGGGTTGTTCTTTACTTCTCCTATGAGTGTCCAGTCAGCTTCGCCCTGGTACATTTGGCTGCGTGTTCTGCCGTGGATGGTCAATGCTGCAATACCGCAGTCTTGCAGCCTTTCTGCAAGTTCAACGATGAAAGCTTTGTTGGCTGGTGCATCGGGCATTGTGCATTGTGCATCATGCATAGTTGGTACGTCCCAGCCAAGTCGAGTTTTTACTGTGACAGGGATGCTGACAGCCTTTACCACCTCTCTTGTTATGTCGAGCAGTAGTTGAGGGTTCTTCAGCATGCCTGAACCCGCACCTTTGCCAGCTATCTTCTTCACAGGGCATCCAAAGTTGATATCGAGAATATCGGGACGAGCTTCTCTCTCTACAATTTTTGCTGCTTCAACCATAGTAGGTACGTCTCGGCCGTAAATCTGGATTGCAACAGGGCGCTCATCATCATCAATCCTCATTTTTTCGAATTGTCTGCCTACATTTCTTATCAAGGCATCGGCGCTAACAAATTCGGAATACACCATGCTTGCTCCAAACTCCTTGCAAAGCATGCGGAATGCCTGGTCGGTAACATCCTCCATTGGAGCGAGGACAACAGGCTGGTTGCCTAAGTCTAAGTTTTGTATTTTCACGGGAAATTACTTATAGGGGTGTTCTATAATATGTTATCTCTCAATGATACCCCCTTTATAATAGGGTATGGTGAGCTTTCTCCTGTACTTCTCTCATTACTCTCAAGAAGTTGCCTCCCCAAATCATCTGTATCTGCTCCTCGGAGTAGCGTTCTTTCATAAGTCGGCGTGTGAAGTTGATGAGCTCGCTTGCTGATGAGCAGCCTCGTATACCTCCGTCTCCATCGAAGTCGGTGCCAATGCCGACATGCTCTATTCCCATCACATTGACCATGTGGTTGAGATGTTCAATGGCTGTCAGTATTGTTGCCTCGTTAGGAGTCTGTGGTCCTTGGATAAAGTCAGGGGAGTCTTTTGTGAGGAATCCATGGTATAAAGTTACTTGAGCCACACCTCCTGCATTTGCAAGTGCCTTCATCTGGTCGTCAGTAAGATTGCGTGGGTGGTCACAGAGCAGTTTGCTTGAAGAATGGCTGCATACTATAGGAGTGTCGCTAATCTGCAATGCGTCATAGAAACTCTCCTCGCTTGCGTGGCTGAGGTCAACCATCATGCCAACACGGTTCATCTCTTTTATGACTTGCTCGCCGAAAGCACTCACTCCGCCATGTTCACCTGTAAGTCCGTTGGGGTCAACACTGGAATCCAGCGGATGGCATGTGTTTACCCTGTGGCGGGCTGAGTCGCAGATGTCGTTGTCGCCATTGTGGCATAGTGTCATATACACGACACCACGCTTGCGGAATGCCTCGATATTGCTGATGTCCTTACCTATAGCATATCCATTTTCGATACCAAGCATTATCGCTTTCTTTCCTTGCGCCTTGAGACGCCATAGGTCGTCTGGCGTATAGGCTATGTCAACAGCGGTGCAGTTTTTAGCCACCATCTCTTCAATCTGAGTGAGTATCTGGTTTGCTTTCGCTGTGGCGTTCTCAAGCGATGCCTCATCTCTTTCTTGCTGCTGAAGATAAGCAACCATGATTGTTGAGTCAAGATGCCCTTCTGTCATCTTGTGAAGATCAACAAGTATCTGAGGGTCGCGCGAAGCAAAATTGATATTCTTGTTAAAGAACATTGGAGTGTCGCAATGGCTGTCGAGTGTGAGAATCTTGCTGTGCAGCTGTTTGGCAGACTTAAATTCTGACGCTTCACCAGTCAGCCATTCAAAGATTGGCATCATGTCTGTGCAGTTGCGCAGAATATAAGGTTCGGGATGCCATTGCACGCCGAGTATGCTCTTGTATTCGTTGCTCTCCACTGCCTCAATCACTCCGTCTGTGCTAACAGCGGTAACCTTCAAGCATGGAGCGGGGGTTTTGCATGCTTGATGATGGAAAGAGTTGACGGCAATTTCATCTTCACCGAACAATCGATGAAGTATGCTCTCCTTTTCAAGGGAGACGGTATGCGATGGGTATCTTCTGTCTTGATCTTGACTATGCTTTATGCGTTGCCCTTCCATCTGTGTGTGGATGTCTTGGTATAAAGTGCCACCGAGGGCTGCATTTATCATCTGTATGCCTTTGCAGATGCCAAGCATCGGTATCTGGCGGTCGTAGGCAAGTTTCACAAGTAGCAATTCCTGGACATCTCTCTCAGGTGTGATGCTGTGCAACTCTTTCACAGGTTGTTCACCGAAGAGGAGGGGGTTGGGGTCGCCGCCGCCAGAGAATAGTATTCCGTCAATGCGGTCAAGAAGTTCGCCTAAGCGATCTGTCTCATAGAATGGAGGGATGATGAATGGTATGCCTCCTGACTTAAGCACAGACTGATAGTAGCCTTCGGCAAGGGTGCATGTCTCCTTGTCGTAGTTGCCTGTTATGCCTATTACGGGACGTGTGTCTGCGGTTTTGAAACTGCTATTTATGCTTTTGTATATGCTGCTCCAATTAAAATTGTTCATCTTGTAAACTTTTGTTGCTACAAATTTACATAGTTTTTTTGCAAGCACGAAAAAAAACAGCAAAAAAGGGTTGGGTCTTTATAAAAAAGCAACTGGGCTGCGATTCATTCACAGCCCAGTTGTTGATTATATTAAGTAAGTAGGTGATCAAAATTAGTTTTATAATAGATATACTCTATTTTGATACAGATTACTATCTTCAGCTGAAGGAGCTATGCGGGCATAGTGACTGAAGATGAAGTAGTAAGGTGTGCAAAAGAGAGTATAGATATTAAGAACACACCTACGAGGATGAACTTATAAATAATTTTGATTACCTACTTAATAGTGAAAAATAACTATTTCACGCTCCACTCGAATACACCGCAGCTGTAATCTGCAGGCTGCACGATTTCAAGTTTCATAGCTTTTGTCTTTACTGGTTCAAAGTTTACTGTATTTGGCATACCCTTGTCGGTGCCATAGTTTGAAGGGTTCTTTACCTCATTCCATTCACCAGAAGCGGTCTTGTAGTATAGCTTCCAGCTTGAAGGTACACGGCAACCGCCCCAAGGAGCGTCGTCGAACCAATAGACTGTAGATGTGCTTACAGTCTCTTCCTTTGCGAAGTCGTAAGCGAGCCACTCTGTGGTGTTCTTTGCAGGCCACCAGTGTGTGTATGGCACTGAGCGGTCTGTGCCATCAGCAGGAACGAGACGGTCATTGATAGATGAAAGTGCAGGAAGACGCTTTGCAGATGCTGATATTTTGCTTTCAGATGCTATAGAAGCAGGAAGTGCAGGAGTTGTAGCATTGAGGTCTTGTGGAATCCACACAGTCATCTTGCCTGGACCACGGTGAGCCCATGCATAGTAAGGTATGAGCACAAGGCTTTCATCTGTTGTTGTCAGCTTGCCCTGATTGTTGAATGTCAGAGTCTGAGCGTCTGTGGTAAGAGTCTGAACAGTAGTGTTCATAATCTGCTGTGAACCGAGCTTGAAAGAAGGCTCCTGATTGATGAGTACAGAGAGCACGTCGCACTTGTTGTCTGGCCATTCTGCGCAATAGACGATAGGTCCGCGTTCGATGGCTACACGTCCCTTGTCGGCAGCAACATTGCCATTTGCGCGGACAATGCGTGGCTGCATGTCGAAGTGGATTTCTACTTTGTCACCTTTCTTCCATGTGCGGTCAACAATGAAATAACCTTGTTTGAGTTCGCTCTTTACCTCTTCGCCGTTCACTTTTACAGAATAGCTGAGGCGTTTGCCGTCAGAGTATGAATAGAGATTGCTTGGCACCACCTCGTTCTTCACCCATCCTGGTATGCGTATGTTAAGAGCATATTTACCTGCGCCATTCTTAATCATCATTTTCACATCTCCGTCCCAAGGGTAGTTTGTTTGCTGTTCGAGCTGTACCTGCTTGCTGCCAACTTTTACGTTCACAGTATTTGAATTGAACAGGTTGATGTAAAGCGCATTGTCTTTTACTGCATATATATATTGTGGGAGTGAAGGTATGAAACGAGCGGCATTTGATGGACAGCATGCACATCCAAACCAAGACTGACGCTGATGCTGCCCCATAGACTGGAGAGGGTTTGGATAGAAGAAATTGCCACCATCTATAGAGATGCCAGATATTACTCCGTTATAGAGTGAGCGTTCGAGAGCGTCGTAGTATTTGCTGTCGCCATGTAAGAGGAAGAGGCGGTAGTTGAGATACACCTGAGCAATAGCGGCGCAAGTTTCGCAATAAGCAGACATATTTGGAAGTTCATAGTTTGCTCCGAATGCCTCGCCGCTTGCTGTTGCTCCTACACCACCTGTGATATAGTATTTCTTGCTGACAATGTTCTCCCATATATTGTCGATGGCTTTGATGTATGACTCATCGCCAGTGAGTGCGGCGATATCTGCCATGCCGGCATACATATAACCCGCGCGTACAGCATGTCCGACAGCTTCATCTTGCTCTACGACAGGCTTATGAGCTTGAGAGTATTCGTTGATGCTGTGATAGAATCCATCTTTGTCATAGTTGCGTTTCCATGATGGGTCTGCCTTGCCGCGTTTGTCAAGGAAGAACTTTGCCTGGTCGAGGTATTTCTTGTCTCCAGTGGCAATATAAAGCTTTGCAAGTCCCATTTCTGCAATCTGATGGCCTGGCACAACACTTGCCTGGCCAGGTTTGTCTCCAACCTCTCTGCACACACAGTCAGCATATTTGATGGCAATATTGAGGAAGTTCTTCTTGCCTGTTGCATAGTAATGTGCAACAGCAGCCTCGCAAAGGTGGCCGAGGTTGTAGAATTCGTGCGAGAGGTCTTCCACTCTTTCCCATCTCTTTTTTCCTGCCCACTCATGTGGATGTTCTGGGTTCTGTGTGCGTGAGGTGTAAAGATATCCGTCAGGCTCCTGTCCGGAAGCAATAACAGCTATCACGCTGTCCACATACTTGTCGAGGCGTCCGCCTTTGAATTTTGCATTAGGATATGTCTGAAGAAGATAACTTGCACCTTCAATAGTCTTGTATGGATCGGTGTCGTCGAACGAATAAGTGCCTTTTTTTATTTCAAACACTTTGCTTGGGTCTTTCAGATGCTCCGCAGCATTTGAAAAGTTTGTGTAACGACCTGTCTCCTCGCTTTTAGAGAATGCGAGAGGTATGGTTACATCTTGACTTGCTTGAAGACGCTGTCCCCAAAAAGTGTTCTGTTCAACCTTGACTTTGGTGAAAGGTACCTGGGTTATAGGGTATCCACCATTCTTGTCTTGAGCAAAAATTCCGGTAGCGGAAAATACTGCCAAACTTAATGCAATAAGTTTTTTCATTAGTACTTATAGTTAGTTTTAGTTTTTGATTATATTACAATTCATTGCAAAGGTAAGTTATTTTTTTCTCAAATAGATATAAAAGAAATTCAAATATATGTGATTGCAACTCAATTGCAGTTATTTTGTATTAACTTTGCATCATGAAGATTAAGGATTGGACTATTTTGTTATTTGCGGTAAGTTTTGCCGCTTTGTTTTGTGCTTGCAGTAATAGCGAGAAGCATGATGATGCTGAGCATGCTGAACACGAAGAGAATGTAGTAGTGCTTAGTCATGAGCAGGCTGAAGCTGCTGGTGTTAAGGTTGCAGCAATCACTGTTGGCGATTTCCAGGAGTCGATAAGAGTGAGTGGTCAGGTGATGGGTGCGCAAGGTGATGAGGCTGTCATCGTGGCTAAAAGCACAGGTGTGTTGAACTTCATAAAAGATCATATTTCCGAAGGTATGCCTGTAAGAAATGGTGAGATAATAGCAGGTATCTCAGGAGAGACTGTTGTTGGAGGAGACCCCGTCGCTGCTGCCATTGCTGATAGAGAGGCAAAGGCTGCTGCGTTCGAAAGGGCTAAAAGGCTGATAGCGGATACTATAATATCTAAGAAAGAGTACGAACGTATAGAGGCGGAATACATACAAGCGAAGATTGCTGCGGGTTCGACTAAAAACAGCAGTCAAAAGGGTGGCTCTGTTGTTGCTTCGCCTCTAACAGGTTTTGTGAAAAATGTCATAGCTTGTGAAGGTGAGTACGTTCAGGTTGGACAGGTGATAGCCACTGTGACACGAAGCTGTAATCTGCAGTTGCGGGCAGAAGTGCCAGAAAAGTATTTCTCTATGATGAATAGTTTTGTTGACGCAAATTTCGTGATGAGCTATGATGCAAAGACAGTATATAAGGTGAGTGAACTGAATGGACATCTTGCATCATTAGGAACAACATTGTCTGAAGGCACATCGAGCATACCCGTTACTTTTGAATTTGAGAATAAAGGCAATGTCATTCCGGGTTCATTTGCAGACATCTGGCTGCTTGGTCGTATTCGCTCTGGTGTGCTTGCTGTGCCAACAGAGGCGCTTACTGAAGAGCAAGGTGCATATTTCGTATATGTGCAGCTTGACCACCCCAATGAGTTTGAAAAGCGAGAGGTGAAGTTAGGAATGCATAACGGCACTCATACGGAGATTATTTCTGGATTGAAGAATGGGGAGAATGTTGTTGTGAATGGTGTATATCAGGTGAAGCTTGCTTCTGCAAGCGGAAGCATTCCTGAGGCTCATTCACATGAGCATTGATAATATGTTTAAGTAGGTGATCAAAATTAGTTTTATAATATAATAGAGTATGGATATTAAGAACACACCTACGAGGATGAACATAGAAATAATTTTGATTATCTACTTATAACAAATGCTTTTTGAACGATGCTAAATAGAATAATAAAATTCTCCCTCAACAATCGTCTTACTGTGCTTTTTGCTGCTGTCATCGTATTGATAGCAGGCATCTATACCTCACAGACAATGGAGGTGGATGTGTTTCCTGATCTTAATGCACCAACTGTTGTTGTTATGACAGAGGCAAAGGGTATGGCTCCGGAAGAAGTAGAGAGAGTAGTGACATTTCCCATAGAAACGGCTGTGAATGGAGCGACAGGTGTGAGAAGGGTGCGTAGCACAAGCACTACAGGTTTCTCCTGTGTATGGGTGGAGTTCGATTGGGGTACAGACATTTATGTCGATCGCCAGATTGTGAACGAGAAGCTTGCGGAGGTTTCTTCTTCGCTCCCTCAGACAGCAGGGCAGCCAACTCTTGGTCCTCAATCAAGCATTCTGGGTGAAGTGCTCATCGTCGGACTGACTTCTGACAAGGTGTCGCAGCAAGATTTGCGCACCCTTGCAGACTGGACTATACGTCCTAGACTGCTGGGAATAGGGGGTGTCGCTCAAGTTTCTGTGCAAGGTGGTGAGGTTAAGGAATATCAGGTGATGCTACACCCTGAGAGGATGAAACATCATGGTGTGAGTGTTGATGAGGCTGTTGAGTCTGTGCGAGACATGAATCAGAATGTGTCTGGTGGCGTGCTTTATGAGTATGGCAACGAATACCTCATTCGTGGTGCTCTTGCTACCAGCGATATTGATGAGATAGGGCAGACAGTAGTGAAAAATTCTGATGGCACTCCTGTGGTTTTGTACCAAGTGGCGGATATTAAGATAGGTAACAAGACACCTAAGACAGGTACAGCATCTAACAACGCAGAACCAGCAGTGTTGCTTACTATAGCTAAACAGCCAAATGTTAGTACACAAGAACTTACAGAAAAGCTTGATGCGGCTTTTGATGACATTCAGAAGAATATATCTGCTGACATCAAGATAGACAAGGAGATATTCCGCCAGTCGCGTTTTATTGATGCAAGCATAAATAATATTCAGGAGTCACTCGTTGAGGGTGCTGTGTTTGTTGTGATAGTTCTTTTCCTGTTCTTGATGAATGTGAGGACAACAGTCATATCTCTTGTCACAATTCCTCTTTCGCTGCTTGTGAGCATTCTCACTCTTAAAGCTATGGGGCTTACCATCAATACAATGTCAATAGGAGGTATGGCCATTGCAATAGGTTCATTGGTGGATGACGCTATTGTGGATGTGGAGAATGTGTATAGAAGAATACGCTCTGACGGCTTTTCTGTTAACACTATTTTTGAGGCGTCTAAAGAGGTGAGAATGCCTATCCTTAATTCTACTCTTATTATTGTAGTGTCTTTCTTGCCTCTCTTCTTTCTGACAGGAATGGAGGGTAAGATGCTTGTTCCGCTGGGCATTGCGTTTATTGTCAGCCTGTTTGCTTCGACAATAGTGGCGCTCACACTTACTCCTGTGATGTGTTCCTATATGCTTAAGGGTGGTGTTAAGGATGCTAAAGAGGTGAAATGGGTGAGTTGGCTTAAAAAGAATTACAGCATCATGCTTTGTCATGCAATGAATCATGGCAAACTCGTGATAGGACTCGCCTGTGGACTGTTTGTTGTTGCTTTAGGATTAGCATTCACTCTTGGTCGCACATTCCTTCCTTCTTTCAATGAAGGGTCATACACAATAAGTCTTTCCACGCTTCCTGGTATATCACTCGATGAGTCAAACAAGATAGGGAAGAGAGCTGAGGAGTTGCTTATGTCAATACCTGAGATACAAACAGTAGCACGCAAAACAGGGCGTGCAGAACTTGATGAACATGCCTTTGGAGTGAACATAAGTGAGATAGAGGCGCCTTTTGTGCTTGATGGCAGAAGACGTGAAGAATTGCAGGCTGATGTGCGTCACAAACTAAGTTCTTTACCTGGTGTGGCGATAGAAATTGGACAGCCAATATCTCACCGTATAGATGCAATGCTTTCAGGAACAAGAGCTAATATCGCCATCAAACTTTTTGGAGATGACCTCAATAGGATGTATCGCCTCGGCAATGAAATAAAGGAGAATATAGAGTCTGTGGAAGGTGTTACAGACTTAAATGTGGAGCAGCAGGTGGAGCGTCCGCAGCTTCGTATCACTCCTCGCCGCAGTCTAATGGCTCGCTATGGTGTCACTCCGAAACAGTTTGCTGACTACATCAGCGTGCTCCTGGAGGGTGAAACCGTGTCGCAGGTTTATGAAGGAAACAATCAGTTTGACCTTACTGTCAAGGTAGATGACGAAGATAGGGATGGCATAGAATGCATAAAGTCACTTATGATTGATGCTAATGGGCATAAGATTCCTCTTGAATATATTGCAAATATAGAGTCAACTACGGGACCTAATTCAATAAATAGAGAGAATGCACAGCGTAAGATTGTTATATCCGCAAATGTGGAAGGGCGTGACTTGCGTAGTACAGTGACTGAGGTGCAATCTCGCATTGATAGCGATATAAAGCTTCCTGAAGGATATAGGATTGAGTATGGCGGTCAGTTTGAAAGCGAGGAGAGTGCCTCACGTATCCTTGTGCTTATGAGTCTTGTCAGCATTATTCTTATTTTCCTTCTTCTCTACAACCAGTTTAAGAGCGCAAAGCTTAGTGCTATTGTGCTGCTAAACCTGCCTTTAGCGCTTATCGGTGGTGTGATAGCCCTTGTTTTTACTGATGGTGTGCTTAGTATTCCTGCTATCATAGGTTTCATCTCTCTCTTTGGAATTGCAACACGCAACGGCATACTGCTTATTGACCGCTATCAGGAGACTAATGACATAATCAGCGGTTCGCTCGACCGCCTCACTCCTATTCTTATGACGGCACTTACCTCTGGGTTGGCTCTTATTCCTTTGGCATTAGGAGGTGACCTGCCTGGCAATGAGATACAGAGTCCGATGGCAAAAGTCATGCTCGGAGGCCTTCTCAGTTCCACATTGTTAAATATGTTTGTTGTACCATTGATTTATAAACGAATATGCAAAAGATAGTAGCGCTATTAGGATTTCTGATTGTCAATATTGTTGTTTATGCTCAAGATGTGGCAGATGTCCTTAATAGCATTGAGAATAATAATATGACACTCAAAGCATTGCGTGATCAACACACCGCTGACAAACTCGACAACCTCACCGGCATTAATCTCGCTAACCCCAATTTAGAATATAACTATTTCGTCGGTTCACCAAATGAGATAGGTAAACGCCATGACATAATAGTAACACAGTCATTCGACTATGCCACAGTTTTCGGATATAAGAAGCGCTTGGCTCGCTCAAAGAACGAACTGCTCGACATAGAGTATGAACAGCAGAAACTCACCATCTTGCAACAGGCAAAGCAGCTGATAACCGAAATCATTTATACAAATGCAGCATTAGCCGTCTATGAACAGCGTTTGGCATCAGACACCCGCCTTCAAGACAAACTTCGCAAAGCGGTAGCCGAAGGTGAGGAGACAAAACATAGTCTCGCAAAAATTGGACTTGAAATAGCAACTGCCACTGCCGACATCGAAATATTTAAGGCAGAACGCTCCACACTTCTTGCTCAGCTCAAAACCATCAATGGCGGGGCTGCCATTGACATTACTGATATAAAGTATCCAGACTGGAACACTATCAGTACAAATTCAATACTCACTCTCTTCAATGCTCAGCAGCATGCAGAGGCGAAAGTCAATGAGCAGGAGATAAAAAATGCTCGTGCAGAAGGAGTGCCAGAAATCACTACGGGCTACATCTCCGAACTTACCCATGATGAGAAATTCCGCGGCATAACCATAGGTGTCAGCATTCCTCTGTGGAGCAACCACAATAATGTGAGACGTGCTAAAGCGCGCTCGCTGGCTCAGTCATCATCTGCCTATGACATCATCTCCCAACTCACATCGCAGCGTGATGCTCTGACTCAGCGTTGCAACATGCTCGGCAACGCTTCACAAAAACTCAGAGACTCAATAGTTTTCGATGAGACTCAAAAACTTCTAAACAAATCGCTATATGAAGGTGAAATCTCTCTCATCGACTATCTAAGCGAGCTTTCCACCTTGTATGACGCTCAGGCTAAAGCTCTCGAAGCAGAGAAAACATACCAGCTTTCTCTTGTAGAGTTGTCAATTTACAAATAAGCAAATAGCATTTGCGTTACTATGTCATTTTCTGGCTTGAGGTTAACCTTCTTCGCTTGAAAATGCCATTGAGAAAAATTACAGACATAAATAAAGGGGTGCCCATTTGTGGACACCCCTCATTATTTAGAGCTAATCTAATTTCAGTTGAATTAGAGCTGTGGACCAGCAGCAACGAGAGCCTTACCAGCCTCGTTAGTTGTGTACTTACCGAAGTTCTTGATGAAGCGAGCAGCAAGATCCTTAGCCTTCTCTTCCCAGATAGAAGCGTCAGCGTAAGTGTCGCGTGGGTCGAGGATTGCAGGGTTTACGTTTGGAAGAGCTGTTGGCACTTCGAAGTTGAACATAGGGATCATCTTAGTCTCAGCCTTGAGGATTGAACCGTCAAGGATAGCGTCGATGATACCACGAGTATCAGGAATAGAGATACGCTTGCCAGTACCGTTCCAACCTGTGTTAACGAGGTAAGCCTTAGCACCGTTAGCGTTCATCTTCTTAACGAGCTCCTGAGCGTACTTTGTTGGGTGAAGCTCAAGGAATGCCTGACCGAAGCAAGCAGAGAATGTTGGAGTTGGTTCAGTGATACCACGCTCTGTACCAG
>JAKSLL010000088.1 GCA_024401215.1 Bacteroidaceae bacterium | reverse complement strand
TTTAACTCCTCTTTAACTCCTCTTTAACTCCTCTTTAACTCCTCTTTAACTCCTCTTTAACTCCTCAAAACGAGCAAGTTGCATACTTACGAAAGTTGAATAAATAAAATAATCGCTCTATAGAGGTTTTCGAAGGGTGGGAGTTATTTATTACTTGATAACTTTGTTTTTGATGGTGTTTTCAATGACTATTGCGCTTTCTTTGCCCATATTGAATATCAAGTCTATTATGCTTATATCGTTTAGAAATCCATGCTTATCTGCGAAGACTTGGTAGTATGGTGTTATGTCTATGGAGGAATCGTGCTTTTCTACTCCTATATATTCTTCTGTTTTCATTGCCGAGATGTTGATTTCCATTATTTCAATGCATTTGGCAAATAAAGCGTCATTGAAGTCCACGAGCCATTGCCATTTCTTTTCGTAGAAAGGGTGGAAATCGTCTTGTAGGTATTCGAAGAATGGAGAGTTGAAATAGCTTGTTTCTAAAGCATACCAATGCTGGCGCTGCCATTCGCTGTGGGAGCTTATTCTGACGTCCTTCATAAGGCATTTCCCACCTGTGAAATTTGTCTTGTCAACAGGTATTGTGAGGTTTAGCTTTCCATTTGGCGAATCAATAGTGCAGCGATTTCTTATACTTTGTTTTATGTAATTTTCATGCTGCTCAATAAAAATTGGTTCGTTCGTGTTTATTGCACGAACGAACCAACTAATTGGCGGCAGATATGCGCTTGGTAGAATCATTATTCTTTATTATTCAACTTTCGTAAGTGGAGCTTGCGAAACTTGTATTTATTATTTTCACCCCTTTAACTCCATAACAAATGGAGCGACTCGGCTTGTATTATTTTATATTGTCCACCCATGTGAAGAGTCTGTTCCATCTTATGCCATGAGTTTGTCCATTTCTGTCGGTGATGAGGCTGAGCCAGATGAAAAGTGGCTTGCCTACAACATGGTCTTCAGGCACGAATCCCCAGTAGCGGCTATCGGCTGAATTGTGGCGGTTGTCACCCATCATCCAGTAGTAGTCCATCTTGAATGTGTATTCATCAGTCTGCTTTCCGTTGATGAATATCTTTCCGTCCTTAACTTCGAGCTTGTTCTGCTCATAGACTCTGATAGGGCGTTCATAGATGGCAAGATTGTCAAGCGTGAGTTTTATGCTTTGACCCTTTGCAGGAATCCAAATTGGACCGTAGTTGTCGCGTGTCCATCCATATTGGTGGTTGAGAGGATAAACGTTGCCCCAGTGTCCATCTTTGATTTCTACAATGCTGTCGCAGAATTCCTTGTTTTTTCTAAGGGCGTCAACAGCCATCTTTGTGAGTGGAATGCCATTCACGCGGTCCATAATCTTGTCACGGTCTTCATCGCTGATATTGAGTTCATCGCACATCTCATCTGTGAACACCTGTCCATTGTGTGTGTAAATTTTATAGTTGAACTGCGCGTATGTAGGTGTCTCATGCTTCTTTCCGTCAGTATAGATGATCTTATCCTTGATTTCAAGAGTCTGACCAGGCAAGCCCACACATCTCTTTACATAATTCTCTCTTCTGTCGGCAGGGCGGCTGACAACTGAACCGTAGATGTTTGTCTGCTGTGCAACAATCTGCTTGCCTATTGCCGACATCTGGTCGAATTGCTTCTGCTGCTCTTCTCTGCTGAGGGTCTCCATCAGAGGAACTTCGATGCCTTGCTCATGTGCTGCTGAGCATCCCAGGTCGTAGCACATGCTGTAATAGTCATAGTTTGTCGCTACAGCTACAGTATCGCCTGCTGGGTAGTTGAACACTACGATGTCTCCGTATTCCACCTTTCCCAGTCCTTTCACACGTCGATACTCCCACTGAGGCCATTCAATGTAGCTCTTGCAGTTTATCATTGGTATGGTGTGCTGAGTGAGAGGCATTGTGAGTGGCGTCTGGGGGATGCGAGGACCGTAACTCATCTTGCTAACCAGAAGGAAGTCGCCAGTCATGAGAGACTTCTCAAGTGAAGAAGATGGTATCTGGTAGTTCTGGAAAAAGAAGTTATTCACAAAATACACAGCTACAAGAGCGAAAACGATGGCGTCAATCCAGCTCATGACTGTGCGCGCCATATCACTTTCGAGCTCTTTCCACCATGTCCACTTTATCTTCTTAGTGATGTAGAGGTCGAAGATAAAAGGCAGAACGATAAGTCCTAACCAAGATTCAACCCAGTAAAGGAATGCTAAATAGCAGACTGTCACGCCGACAAATTTCAGCCATTTCAGCCATGTTGGCTCAGGAGTCTCTCCTTTGCCTCTTTGTCTCTTTGTTTTTTTGAAATCTTTGTAATTGAAACCCACTTTTCTGTAATTGTAAAAGGTTTATCAAGTGTCAACGATTAGTTATAGAACACCCTATACTTGGCGTTGGTGAAATAATATCTTCAAAAGATGATGCTTGTGTTTGAGCATCGGTGACACAGCGACAAGTCTGTGCAACAGCGATAGGCTGCTATGAAATCTTTCGAGTTTTTATTACACTATTACTGAAAACACTTGTTTTTATGTGTCTAACTTAATTCAAAAGCTAATATTTAGAACTTAAACATATCGTCGATTGTGAGCAATCCGTTGTTCTTTGCTGTAAACTCAGCAGCGAGTACAGCGCCGAGAGCGAATCCCTGACGACCGTGTGCGTCATGTGTTATAGTGATTATGTCTTCTGGCGAATCATAGCTTATGGTATGAATGCCTGGCACCTCTTTACGGCGTATGTCATCAATTCTCAAAACTCCTTCTGCTGTTTCGTGAAGACCCCATCGGCTTTTTCTGTCAAGATTCTCAATGATGCCTTCTGCGAGAGTTATGGCTGTGCCAGAAGGGGCATCGAGCTTATGCACATGATGGGTCTCCACCATGTTTACGTCGTATTGCTCAAACTGGTTCATTATCTTTGCAAGATACTTGTTCACAGCAGAGAATATCGCAACGCCTACGCTGAAGTTGCTTGCCCAGAAGAGCGTCTTGCCTTCATTAGCACATGCGTTTCTCACTTCTTCGCCATGCTCTTTCATCCATCCTGTGCTTCCGCTCACAACCTTAACGCCTGCTTTCCATGCTTTAAGATAGTTGTCAAAAGCTGTCCATGGAGTAGTGAACTCGATAGCAACATCTGCGCTTGCAAATGCTTCGCTTTCAAAATCCTGCAAGTTGTCGATATCAATAATGCTGACAATCTCATGTCCGCGTTCAAGGGCAATTTTCTCAATCATCTTGCCCATTTTGCCATATCCTATAAGTGCTAATTTCATTTTGTTTATGTTTTTACTAAAAAAGTCATACAAAGATAAGCATTTTGAAATAAAAATCTTAACTTTGAACACTTTTTTATATAACTTTGAACACTTTTTAATATTATGATGTGTACATTGCTGTCAATCATCATAGTAATTATTGTTAAAATAGTGATAACCTACTTAATTACCAAATAATCGAAGTTTATATCATGGAACAGCTGTTGCATTACTGCTGGAAACATAAGATTTTTCCTATCCGTAACCTTGAGACACATGACGGACGCAGTATAGAGATTATCAACCCCGGTATTTACAATACGAATGCCGGACCGGATTTTATTGGAGCAAAAATACTCATCGACGGAGTGGAGTGGGGTGGCAATGTGGAGATGCATCTGCGCACCAGTGACTGGTTTCGCCATCATCATGACAGCGATCCTTCATACCACAATGTCATCCTTCATGTTGCATCGGTAATTGACCGTCCGCTTTTTTATCCTGACGGAGGGGAGATACCGCAGCTGCAGCTTCAAATACCTCAGTTCATTATCGACAACTACGACCATCTGCTGCGTAACGACAGTTTTCCTAAGTGCCGTGATGCGGTATTGTCTCTGCCTAAGATTTTCATCCATAACTGGCTTACTACTCTGACTCTTGAGAGATTTGAAGAGCGTGCTAAGCAGATTATGCAGCGTCGTGACTCGCTCGACAAGAATTGGGAGGACACACTATTTGTCACCCTGGCAAGAAATTTTGGTTTTGGCGTTAATGGTGATGCTTTTGAGGCATGGGCTCGTTCTATACCTATGAGTGCGTTAGCCAAGCATCGTGATAGTCTTTTCCTGATTGAAGCGATGTTTTTTGGACAGGCAGGTTTGCTTGATATAGACATCTCTAAGGTCGCAACTGGAAGATTAGTGGCAAGTGCATTGGAAAATAAGGGAGATGATTATTTCTGCCGTCTCAGAAAAGAATATCTGTATCTTGCTCATAAGTTCTCGCTCACTCCAATAGATGCAGGAAAATGGAAATTTCTTCGCCTCCGTCCTCAGAATTTTCCTTATGTCCGCATAGCTCAGCTTGCCATGCTGTATTACGAGCAGCATCTGAATATTTCCCGACTTATAAATTCTGACAGCATAGAGGAGATTTATGCTTTGCTATCTACACATGTAAGCGAGTATTGGCTCACACACTATAGTTTCAACATGGAAGAGTCAAAACCGATGCAGAAGACGTTGTCTCCTGCATCGCTGCAGCTTGTCATCGTCAATACTGTGGCTCCTATACTTTTTGCTTATGGCAGACACAAGGCAAATCAAGATTTGTGCGATAAGGCATTTGACTTATGGCAGCAGATGAAGCCAGAAAATAACCGCTTCGTTCGTGACTGGCTCAACGCTGGCGTGAAATGCGAGAGTGCAGCCGACAGCCAGGCTGTTTTGCAGCTCACAAACCGCTATTGCCATGAAGGGGAGTGTCTGCGTTGTCGCTTTGGTGGTGAATACATCCGCTCTAATCCACAATGGCTGCGTGAGGAGGGTGGCGAAAGCTATAAGGGTAGAACACCCAATAATACAGGTGGATAATTGATAAGGTGGCAATCAGTAAGTAGGAAACAGAGTTTTGAACATAATCATAATAAATAATGATTGTGGATGTTGTGTGAAACATGTAACTTTGCAGTCGGTTTTATCAGAGTGTCAATATGCTTGTAAACTTGCATCTTTGTGAGTCAAACTATAAGTCACATAAAAGACTAAATATGAAATATAAATAAATGTTGAAAATGAAAAAAACAATTATGCTTTTCGCATTCGTGGTGATGAGTGCGGTTGTGTTTGCACAGAACAACGAACCAATGTCTTTTGCTGGTCCATCACGTTTTGGAGTAGAGGCTACAGAAGCGTGGCAGGACAATGAGAATGATGTTATTGTATTCTGCATGAATAGTACAAGCGACGGCGACATCACCATGCCGGCTTTGACTTTCAATTCAATGGGGCTTACTATTCCGTCATTCACTATCCATTCTGCAAAGTTCGATTTCGACTATTCCACTCGTGTGGCAACATTCAGCGAACAGACTTTTGATGAAGTTGTCAATGCTGATGGCGTGGAGAAGAGCATTAAAGGTTATTCTCTATCAGGCAAGTACACACCTTCGACAAAGACTTTCGACCTCAAATTAGTTATGTCATACGGAAAGATGCCGGTGAAAGTCACCTATACTATTTCTGCCGTTTATGATGCTTCGACTTCTGTCAATAGCTTGAACGCAAAGAGCGATAACGGCAACATGTATAATATCTATGGCGTGCGCATCTCTTCTCCAAAGAATGGAGAGGTTTATATCTCTGGCGACAAAAAGATAATAAAAAGGAAATAATGTTTTTCTTGCTGCCTCAGTCAGCATAAGTAGGTGAACATATACTTAAAGGCACAGAGTGGTAGAGATTGTCTCTGCTATACTGTGCCTTTTTTTGTGCATAAAGAGATGCTTTGTGTTACAAGTGTAACATGCCTTGTGTAACAACTGTAACACCGAGCATGTTACAAGCGTAACATAGGGCGTGTTACAGTTGTAACATTGAGCGTTTGTAACGTACACAATGTATTGAGCGTTTGTAACGTACACAATGTATGGTGTATGGTACTGGTTTTAGTTGACACATTCATTAGTTAATACTGCTCAGGTTGACACTTGCCTTGAATGCGTCCTGATTTAGTTGACAGTGCTCCGCGGTTAGCACTGAAAAAGTTGACACCTAAGCTTTCGAGGACAAATCACTCCGATAATTGCAAGAAATATTATATACCCGAGAAAAAGAATATGCTTTTGTTGGTTTATAAATAATAAAAAGAGGTAAATTTGTGGCGACAATGAGTTGATTAATTCTAAAACAAGAAAGAAATATGAAAAAAATGATTTTGCCAATCATGTTGTTATTTGTCATCTCTGTGTCTGCTTGCGGCAGAAAAGAGGGTGGCAATGCGTTGGGAACAGATGCTGATTCTGTTGCCTCAAGTGCTGTCAAGACTGCTTCAAATCAGAATAAGGAGGCTGCAAGGTCTGTTGTTGAGGCGGCTTATAAATCTTACTTCAACCCTTCGGAAGAAGAACTGCGTGAGGCTGAAGATGCAGAAATCAACATCTTTGAGATTTCGTATATGTATAAATATCTGTCAAAAGACTTTGTTGAAAAGTTGGTGATGGCGTATGATAAACAGAATGCTACTGACGATTTGTATTTTGATTATGATATTTGGATAAATGCTCAAGACGATGGAGATCTCACGCTAAAGAAAGTTGACATCATATCGTATTCAAATGAAAAGGCAACTGCGGAGGTGAATTTCACCAACTTTGGCGAAGAAAATAAAGCCTATGTGGTGGTTGAATATGACAAGGAGAAGGATGCATGGCTTATCTGCGATTTTCTTGCTCCTGATGACATGTCAAGTTTTGCGGAATATGTTGATGATGTCTTGTCTGATTCTTACGAGGAAGAGTGATTGTTTGAATGTCATATTATTTGAGACATCTGCTTATTGCTGTATATAAAGAAAACCTGCATCAAATGATGCAGGTTTTTCTTTGCACGGGGTGAGGGACTCGAACATTTGAAACATAAAAATAACTATTGACTATAAATGAAATAGTTACACAATATCGTTATTTATCAAAATTTATCATAAATATTCACTTTATTACGTTTTGGTGTAATAATTGTGTAATAATTTTTTGATGCAGAATAAAATCAATATACCTTTGTATTACTCAAAAAATCATTCAATATGGCAAAGGTTTATTATAAGTTATCCAACAAAGTGCAAGACAATGGGAAAAGCCAGGTTATAGTTTGGCTGAAATGGTCACGCACATTTCAACCGCAAATAAAAAGCGGCGTTTACGTTCGTTTAAAATTCTTTGAGAAGCATGGCGAAAACGGAGGAAACACCACAGGAGAAATAAAAGTACCAAAGAAAAGCAAATTGAACTTTGCAGATGTTCAAGAAGCAAAAACAGCGTATAATGAATTGCAAGAGTTTACAAACAAACTTTTACGCCTGTGTGAAGTGACACCGCCCGACAAGTTATGCAAAGAATATATGAATGAAAATGTAAAACTTTTGCAGTATATAGAAACGAGCTGCATAAACACATTTTCGTTAGAGGAACTAAAAAGGAAAGCCGAAGCAGAGCAACAACGCAAGACATTCTTTGAGTATGGAGAAATGTATCTAAACGAAAAGAAATTTGCATATTCACAGGTGCGAAATTTCCGTGCTATGATGCGTTGTCTGCATAGGTGGGAGAATTACCGACAAATACAAGGAGAGCGTTTTGTGATAAATCTGGACAGCCTCAACGCTGATGATATAACGAATTTTCGTGATTATCTAAAAAATGAAAGTGAGATGCAAAACGAATATCCTTTAATATTTGAAGAACTTCTAATAAAATATCCTGTTGAGATAACCCCAAAGCATAGGGGACGGATAGAGCCGAGAGGAGAGAACACAATAATAAAACTCATGAAACGCCTCAAAGCGTTTTGTTTATGGCTCAATGAAAAAGGAATTACTGCAAATAAACCTTTTGACAAAGTTAAAATGGGCGAGGCTGTTTATGGTGTTCCTTTTTATCTGACTTTAGCAGAGCGAAACACGTTAGCAGACTTTGATATGAGCGAAAGACCTGCATTAGAGGCACAGCGTGATATTTTCATATTTCAATGCTTGACAGGATGCCGAGTTAGTGACCTGTATTTATTGACAAAGGCGAATATTACAAATAACATCCTGGAGTATGTGCCAGTCAAGACCAAAGACCACAAACAGCAAGTTAAACCAAGAATACCTTTGAATGAGCGTGCTTTGAAACTTATAAGCAAGTATGAGGGGGCAGATGTGAAAGGGCGTTTATTTCCGTACATAAGCTCACAAAAATACAATGATGCAATAAAAGAAGCGTTGAGGCTGTGCGGTATAGATAGAAATGTACCTGTGCGCAATTCATTGACTGGGAACACCGAAATGAAACCCCTGTACGCTGTTGCATCTTCACACATGGCGAGGCGTACGTTTATCGGGTGCGCATACGAAAAAGTGCAAGACCCCAATATCATCGGCAAAATGAGCGGTCATGTAGAGGGGAGCAAGGCATTTGCAAGGTACAGGGAGATAAATGATGATATATTAAAAAGCATTATAAATATGATCGATTAGTTATTTTATATTGTAATTTGTAAAGCAGAGTTTGCAAAATGCTGTGTAATTGTTGAAAATTAAAGTTTTATCATAAAAAGTAATAATAATTTAATGACCATCAATGACTATTTATGCACGTTTTTTTGTTCAACGGAAGCTAAATGTTATTGCAATGACGTGCATAAGTATTCATTTGTGGTCATAACACAAAATTGCTGAAAATTGTATTTTTTTGTTCTTGCGTTTTTTATACTATAACTTTGCAGTGAATTATAATTTAAAATCAAATTTAAGAATATGCAAGAACAGCAAATTTCAATTTTTACAGCGGAACAGGTACTAAAGATGTTCCATATTAGCCGTCCGACCTTGTGTCGTTGGAACAAAAGCGTTTTGAAACCGATAAAAATCGGCAGACGTGTATATTATAAGGAAACGGATGTGCGCCAGTTAATAAACACTTTGTAATATGAAGCATTACAAGTACATAGCGGAACTATTCCAAGACCTGCACCACGTTACGCCAAGACTGACGGCGGAAGAATCAAAGAGCCTGTACGAAGCATTAGGCAAGCACGTATTTGACGGCATACCGACCGCAGATGACGAACTGCAGAGCGAAGCAACGCGAATGGTGTACACGTTCCTGACGAGGGTGTATGATTGCAAAGTTAAAAGACAAGACGAATACAGCAAACATTATGGCAAAAATTAAAGAGTTTTATTTTCCTATCAGCATTTTGCAAGCGTTCCTTGATAATCCAAACAAGGTGCTACAAGACGCATTAGCGTTTGCATTGATAGAATACGCCAAGGCAAACCAAGCGAGCGACGCAGACACCGCAGAAGCATTTCAAGTAAAGTTAGGGAGCAACCTCAATGCACAGGCGAAGCGAGTGCAAGGCGTGAACCGAAAGCAACCATACACTCACATCGGGCGAGATGCATTCTGGACGCTGGAACACAGGACGAAGCGAGAACACCCAAGCGAATATCCAAGCGACACGGAACTAATAGCAAACCTTGCAAAGTTGGGTCTGTTGTCTATTAGCGGACACCGCCACGACAAAGAGGTGCAGACAACGAAAGACCAACTATTTGCACGAATGCAAGGTTATGCAAGTTACAAGGATGTACCACAGGAAGATGCAAGGCTAACCAAATACAGGACAAGAAAGAACTTTGCAAGGCTAAAAACATTGGTGGAAAATATCAGCGAGATACGATTTGCGGAGGGTAGGCAAAGGGGCATTAAATTCGTAGTGTGCAAAAATGTTCCAAGCGACGAATACGGCATATATGACGGGACGCCGTATTAACCCTTTATATAGATGCACCATAAAAGGGCGTTTTCTTTATATAGATGCACCGCCTTTATATAGATGCACCATAAAAGCCACATCGGTACATCATCGGTACATCATCGGTACATCATCGGTACATCATCGGTACACCTATATGAAGCAATAAAGCAATAAATATTACGTATTCCGTAAAGAATACGTGTGTTAAAAATAAATTTTTAACCCTTCCCTAAGAAAAAGGCGTATGTGCGTGTATGCGTGTATGCGTGAGGGAACAAAACAGCAAGACAATGAAAGAAAATGTAAAACCACAAAGCACAGTTCTAAGCAACGAAAGAGTTTTGAAAGCATTAAATAATTTGATAGATGCAAGAAACAACCTCAACAAGGCAAAATTAAGCGCAGAGGAAAAAGAATGCACCTTGCCACAAGTAAATGCAGTTATTTGCAACCTTGAAACAGTATTTGTGGAGAGATTAAAGCATGATTTCCCCAGCAGAGGACACGAGGGCGTAACGCTTCCCGATGTGTTCGCACCTGATGAAGTTATAGCGGAGATGCATTTTGATTATGATGTTTAGCGTAAAGAGCTATGCAGTTAAATACAATTAAACACAACATCATACACACGAATAGCATAAGACTAAACGTAATAAGCCTAAAACGGCACGAAAACGGCATGATTTCGCACGTTAGTATGCAGCGGTACACAAGTTACCATACCGAGAGAGAAAACGCAACACGGAGCGATTTTGAGCCTCTTTTGCAACAGGCGAACAACTAATGCAAGAACAAAAACAAAAAAACAACATGGAAAAATTAAAACTTTTCACGAACGAGGAACACGTCCGCCAGGACAAGGAGAATACAAACAATATAGCTAATTCCCGAAACAACGCATTGCAGCTGTTGCGCAAATATGGCATTGACTATATTATAGGCTGTGCGGATGATTTGACGGAAATTGCCAAGCACCCCGAACGAGCAGAACGAGAGTACAAGAAAGTACAACTAAAGAAACTGGAAGGACTACCGACATTTTTACAAGAACAAGGCAAAGAGGAGATGCAATGTGTTTGGGATGAATTGATAGAGCCAGACATTACAAGCTGCACCATTCAAAGCGAGTTTGTCAAGTTTGATAACGGCACATTTATTGTTGATGATGATGCAATACTGGAGGCAAACACAAGATACCTCACAGCATCCGAAGAAATCGCCATATACAACGAATTAGATGCGATATGCAAGCGACTCACGGAGTTAAGCGGTAAAGAGGCAGAGGGGAAAAACATTATTGGCAGTGGCATAAGCAAAGACACATACAGGCAAGTATTTTGGGTAAACAAATACATTGACTTTGCATCACTCACTAAACGCTAAAAAATAAATTCTATGGAGCAAAACAAAGTAATATTGACACACGAAGAGATCGAAGCGTTAAAGATAAGTAAAGCACATAAAGACTTATTGCATAGACGACTTGATGAGTATAACAGCATGACATTAACGCAACGTACAGGAATTATAGGACTGGATGCAGAAGTCTGCAAGCCTCATCAAGTTTTAAGAGGATAAAAAAATCTTGCGTTGCCCTACCTTTTCCCTCATGCACCGCCCCGAAGCGGATAAGCATGGGGGATTTTTCTTGCAATAGTGTGAGAACACTGAAAAAACAAAAAAATACACGTTCAAACCCATATAGGGGCGTAATAGTGAATTTTATAATACACAAAATCAGCAAGTTACGCAAAAGTTACAAAAATAAATACTTGCAATAATCACGTTATAACACATCAAGCACTTAAAAAGCATAACAATAACACAAAGATGCAAGAAAATAACATTAAAACACTCTATTTGTAAACTCGATTTTGCAAAATAGGGTATTCATGCACCCAAAAGCGAGAAATGAACCTTTGAGCGCATTTTCTTCTATCATTCCTTTTTCATTCCATAAATAACCCCGAACTTTGCAACACCCAAAAACTACAATACAAAATGACATCAATTTTACAAACATACAAGCGTAAAGCATCCACATCGCACTTTGTAATAGAGTGCGACACGCTGTTTCGTTGTAGTGCGTGGGGAACGTGGGCAATGCTTTACGCTTACTTTTTCACAATCCCCAAAAACTACAATGGAACAGCAGAAAGACATTTTTGCGCTTACGGCATCACTCAACGTGAGCGAAGCAACACAAAACCTCATCAATGCGGTTGAAGCACTTAACAAAGCAGAATTGCAAGTACATAGGGCATTGCTCCAGTGGTACAGCCAGAGCAACAGCAACGTAAAAGAATTTCACAAAGCAACCGACAAAGTGGATGATATTTTGTATCGTATTACAGGCTCTATTATTTTTGATGAATGTGCAACAATATAAAGCGTATCAATGTATGATAGATGAAAACAGTGTGAGAACAGTGGAAAAATAAACCGATTAGTTAATTTAAACGGAACAAACATTTGTTGTATCGCATTAAAAAAACGCTATGCAAGCATAAAAAAAGATGTTGTAATAATAGTGTAATAAAGTAAAAAAGAAAAAGTGCGTATTCGATTAAAAATCAATCGTTTACGCACTTTTCTTTGCACGGGGTGAGGGACTCGAACCCCCGACCCTCGGTTTTGGAGACCGATATTCTACCAACTAAACTAACCCCGTGTGAGGTTGCAAAACTCGGAGAAGTAGCTCCACCGGGAATCGAACCCGGATCTAATCTTTAGGAGAGACTTATTCTATCCATTGAACTATGGGGCCCGTTCGCCGTTTTGCGGGTGCAAAGGTAGGGAAATAAATTAAGAATTAAGAGTTGAAAATTGAGATTTTTGCAAAAAGCATCGAAAAAAGGACTTTTTGTTACGGAATATACGGATATTGGTCAAAATCCGGCTCTCTTTTTTCGAGAAATGCCTTGCCTCCCTCCTGTGCTTCGTCGCAGAAATAGTAAAGCATGGTGGCGTCGCCGGCAAGTTCCTGGATGCCTGCCTGACCATCAAGTTCGGCGTTCAATCCAGCCTTTATCATACGGAGTGCGATAGGTGAGCGCTTCATCATCGTCTTTGCCCATTCCACCACTTCGTCTTCAAGCTGTGAGTGAGGCACAACCTTATTGACAAGTCCCATTTTTTCTGCTTCGTCGGCTGTGTAGAGTTTGCAGAGATACCAAATCTCACGCGCCTTCTTCTGACCCACTATGCGGGCAAGGTATGACGAACCAAAACCTGCGTCGAAAGAGCCAACCTTAGGACCTGTCTGCCCGAATTTTGCATTGTCGGATGCTATGGTGAGGTCGCACACCACATGGAGCACATGTCCGCCTCCTACAGCAAAGCCATTTACCATGGCGATTACAGGCTTAGGTATGCTGCGTATCTGTTTCTGCACATCGAGTACAGACAGGCGAGGTATGCCATCTTTGCCGACATAGCCTCCTCTGCCTTTTACGTTCATGTCGCCTCCCGAACAGAATGCGCAAGTTTTGAGCCATTCCTCCTCGCTCTGCCCTTCAAGTCGTGGTGAGTCAGCACCAGTAAAGACGACGACTCTCACGTCTGAGCGTTCACGAGCGATATACATGGCATCGCTCATCTCCCATGTTGTGAGTGGGGTGAAGGCGTTGCGGTAACGTGGGCGGTTGATAGTGATTTTGGCTATTCCCTCCCACAATTCAAACTTTATCTCTTCGTATTCCTTTATTGTTTGCCAGTTTCTCATACTTTCATATACATTTTCATTTTCCCATAGCCGACAGTTGTCTCTTTAGCGATTCTTTTCTTTCGCTCATCTCCCTCCCATGCAGGTGGAGATTGTGTAACTATCCTACAGAAAAGCCGTTTTTCTTCTTATCTTTGATGCCTGAAGCTTCAATTACATTGACGATGAAGTCGCCAAGTTTTTCGCATTCGTTGATGAGGTCCATGTAGAAGACACCCATCTGGTAGTCATAGAGCTTATTGCTGATATCTACGATATTCTGATTCTTCAGCTGATTGCGGTAATTGTTGATTTCATGCTCAGTATTGTAGTTTTTGTTGAGATCCACAAAGCGATGCTCGCCATGTTCAATCACTACTGCCATCTGGCTGAGAGCCACCTCGTCAAGCTGCATCATGTTGTGGATGTGCTCGTACTGCTTTTCTGTGAAATCCTCTGAGCCATATTGACGCTTGCGTCTTACTGTTCGAGCTATATTGTAGATGCTGTCGCCTATTGACTCCAGTTCATCGCACATTCTCATCATGTGCTGAATCTCGATTTTTGACTCGATGGAGAGCCTTCCTTCGCTAACCTTAGAGAGGTAGTCGCATATCTCAAGCTCCATATTGTCTGTTATGCTTTCATACTTCTCTATGCGAGAGAACAGTTTGTTGAAGTCATCGCCCTTTTCTGTATGCAGAAGTTGTAGAGACATGTCGTACATTTTCAGGCATCGCTGCACAAACACGTTGATTTCCTTCTTTGCTTCGAGTATTGAAAGCTCTGCTGTAGAGAGGATACCGCCGCCAATGAACTTGAGTCGGCTTTCTTCCTCCTCTGCTGATACTCCTTCTTTCTGCTTTACGAGGATGCACACAAGCTTTTCCATTGGCTTGATGAGCCAGATGAGTATCAGCACGTTGCATACGTTGAAACCTGTGTGGAAGGTTGCAAGCACGGCGTTGAGTTTTTCTTTGTCAACACCTTCTCCAAGCTGTCCAGGAGTGAAAGGCACATTCCAGATTTCGCATATCAAACCTACGAAATAAGGGAATATGCAGAGCACCCATACAACACCGAAGAGGTTAAACACCAGGTGAGCCATGGCAGCTCTGCGAGCCTGTGTTGATGCTGAGAGAGCAACGATGTTTGAAGTTACTGTTGTACCGATATTCTCACCCATAACCAAGGCGATACCCATGTCGATAGGTAGCACGCCAGTAGAGCAGAGAGTCATGGTGATTGCCATGATGGCTGCAGAACTCTGTACAGCGCAGGTGAGGAGTCCGCCGATGAGGAGGAAGAGGAAATAGCTTCCGTATCCCCATCCACTTATCTGTGAGAAGAAGTTTGATATTGCTGGAATCTCGTCGAGGTGCATGTCATTGGCGTTTGTCTTCAGCGTAGTGAGACCGAGAAGCATGAAAGCCAAACCAATGATGAACTCTCCGAGGTTAGTGTTTTTCTTAGTGTAGATAAGGATGATAGAGGCGATGATAGCAGCATAAACAACTATTCGCATGTCGAAAGAACCTCCACCTCCGCTGGCTACCATTATCCATGCTGTGGCTGTTGTACCGATGTTGGCACCCATGATAACCGAGATGGCTTGTGCGAGAGAAAGGAGCCCTGCGCTTACGAAGCTTACCGTCATCACGGTTGTTGCTGTTGATGACTGGATTGATGTTGTAATGAAAGCACCTGTGAGCACACCTGTGAAGCGGTTTGTGGTCATTGTGCCAAGCACATTGCGCAATTTGCTACCTGCCATCTTCTGCAAGCCTTCACTCATGACTTTCATACCGTACATGAGCATTGCAACAGAGCCAATGAGAACGAGAATTTGGGTTAATTCTTGCATTGTAAAGATATTTTATTTATAAAGAATTGCAATTGTGTCGAAAAAATGCTGTATATTTGACAATTGTTAATCAAAAGAAAAATTTAGTGCACATGAATTCATCTACTAAAATCGAATGCAAAAATAATAAAAGTTCGGAAAAGTTTGAAGTCAATGATGCTTTTTTGCAAATTTCGGAGCAAATAAAGGCTGATTTGATGGGAAAAACGTTGGAAGAGGCTATTAATTACTTTGTTGAGAAGATAGACAGTAACAGCCTTTTTAGCGACAAGCTTAAAATAGTCCATCATTCTATAGGTATGATGAATAGAATCATCGATGAAGGGAAGGCAGAAAGGATGGTGCTTGTGGCTGAGGCGCTGCAGGTGAGAAGTCTGGAGGTTATCGCTGAGGCGATAGTGGCAGACAAGAGCAAGAAGGTGGTGCTTATAGCCGGGCCGTCATCAAGTGGCAAGACAACTTTCTGCAAGAAGCTGTGCGTGGCGTTGAAGAAGTTGGGCAAGACACCAAAGGACATCTCCCTCGACGACTATTTTGTGTCTCGCGATAAGACTCCTAAGGATGAGTATGGAGAGTACGACTACGAGAGCATCTACGCAGAGAATATCGACTTGTTCCAGCGTCAGTTAAAAGAGTTGCTCAGCGGAGGCGAGGTGGAACTTCCACGTTATAACTTCGCAACAGGCGAGAGCGAGTGGAGTGGAAATAGATTGCAGCTTGACGACAACACCATACTTGTGCTCGAGGGTATTCATGCTTTGAATCCTATAATGACAGGGCAGATATCTCCCGACAGCCTTTACCGAATCTACATATCTGGACTTACTGTTGCCAAGCAGGATGACGGCACATATTATCCTACCACTGACAACCGCCTTGTGCGACGCATCGTGAGAGACGCCAAGTATAGGAATGCTACAGCAAGCGACACGCTTGCAAGATGGAGCTCCGTGAGAAGAGGCGAGGAGAAATGGATTACTCCGTTCCAAAAGAATGCTGATGTGAATTTCTGTACAGCATTTCAGTATGAGCTTGCTCTGCTTAAGCGTCAAGCCGTTCCTTTATTATATAATGTGGGAGAAGATGATCCAAATTACGAGGAGGCAAGGCGACTTATTGGTGTGATGGAGCATTTCCACGATATAGACATGGACATTCTGCCTCCTTACTCTCTGCTCAGGGAGTTCCTTGGAGGAAGTGCGTTTGATTATTGAAGCCTCACTCTGACATACTCTTTTTTTGGGGGGAGGACACCATGCGTGACATTTGGCATGCCAATTTCATCAGGATGGTATCCTCCCCTTGGGGGAGTTCGTGGGACTATTTCTGTTAAAGTATACAAGTTTCGCTCCACTTGTTGTGTAGTTAAAGGGTAGTTAAAGAGAAGTTAAAGGGTAGTTAAAGTGACAAATGTCCGACATGGCAAACGTCTCTTTAACTCCGAGCGAAGCGATAACTCCTCTTTAACTCCACTTTAACTCCCCAAAACGAGCAAGTTGTAAACTTTGCGAAAGTTGAATTAAAGTACAGTT
>JAKSLL010000087.1 GCA_024401215.1 Bacteroidaceae bacterium | reverse complement strand
ATCCAAAAATGTCTAAATGTCTAATGTCTAAATTGATTTTTTGGATTTTGCAGATTTCGCCAATATATAATTATATTTATATTTATTTTAAAATACTAACTCAGTTTGGATGCTTAACTTATACTAATATATTCCAGTTAGTAATGGGAAAAACCGCATTTTTCTCATTTTTTGATTTAGACATTTAGACATTAGACACTTGTATCTTGCTGAATTACAATGCGTTAGAAAAACGAGTGTCTAAACGCGTTTTAGACGTTTTTCGTTTCAACTTACTGTTTTTCTTGCAGTTACAAAACGGAGTCTTTTGTGGAGGGTGTCAACTTTTCTGCATTTGTCTAAATTTAGACACTTTTTCGAGCGTTTTTAGACAAAATTAGAGCCCCCTCTAGCTCCCCCAGGGGGGAGGACACCATGCGGGACATTTGGCATAGCACATCCCATCCGGATGGAATCCTCCCCCAAGGATACCTTCCTCGCTTTTTGTAAGCACCATGCTGACTGCTTACGCTCGGGCGGTGAAATCGCTTCGCTAAGTTGGGGGAGCTAGAGGGGGCTATGTTGTCTTACCTCGCAACGCAACATAGCGTTGTGGGGCAACATTACCTATAAAAGCGGAGAAACAAGAAAAATCACTACATTTATTAAAATAAATGTAAAAATATTTTGTAGGTATAATTATTTTTCGTAACTTTGCAGTCGAAATAAGGGAAGCCCCCCCCTCTAACTCCCCAAGGGGGAGGACAGCTATCCAGAACGAAGGGCGGACACAAAGCAATGAGAATACAAACACATTATGAGCCAAACACACAACTGAGCGAAGCGGTCTCGCTGACTGAGCGGGCATTGTCCGAAGGGGATGACCGACAAGCGAAGGAAGTAACTAAAACAAAACTGAGAGAAACACAACTGAGCGAAGCGGTCTCATCGACTGAACGGTCGCAGTCCGAAGGGGACGGTTAAGCACTTGCTGGATTTAGCCCGTCTGCAAAGGCAAGGCTTTAGTTGTTTTTAACCATTGTTTATGTCAAAGATTGTACAAACACAACAAAGACAATTGTTTTTTGACGAAAAAAATCGTATCTTTGCCGACGACGGCCAAAAGGACATTGAAACCCACTCAAAGCAGATGAAAAAGAGCAAATTCAGATATCCAGTAGACACAGACCAGTTCCAGGAAATAAGGGAACAAGGAATGTTGTATGTTGACAAGACAGACTTGATGCACGACCTTGCCAACAGCTATAAGTATGTCTTTCTGGCTCGTCCTCGCCGATTCGGCAAGTCTTTGCTTTGCAATACCTTCAAGGCTTATTTCAAAGGCCAGAAGGAATTGTTTGAGGGACTGAAGGTGATGGAGCTGGAGAAGGAGTGGAAGACGCATCCTGTGTTTCATTTTATCTTAAGCGGACTGAAGGACTGTAGTATTCCCGATGCCAAGTCTAAGTTGGAAGCATTCATTGGAGATTACGAATCAGCGTATAGCAGAAACGAGGCAGACAAAACACCTGGAGCAAGATTCCGTCGTTTGATTCACAATGCTTACGAACAGTCAGGCGAAAAGGCGGTTATCATCCTTGACGAATATGACTCGCCAATCATGAGACTGCTTGGTAAAGCTGAACAACTTGACGCTATGCGTTCTTTGCTTCGTGAGTTCTATCAGGTGCTGAAGGATGAAGGCGAATATCTGCGTTTTGTCTTCATTACAGGCGTAACAAAGTTTTCACAACTCAGCATATTCTCTGAACTGAACAATCTGAATCAAATATCTCTTGATGACGAATACTCTGGTATCTGTGGTATTACTCAAGAAGAGTTGGATACAACTCTCCGTCCATGTATCGAGGAATATGCGGATGCTCTTAACGTTAGTATCAATGAAGCATACGCATTATTGAAGAAGAACTATGATGGGTATCATTTTTCACCAAAAAGCAAGGATGTGTTTGCGCCATTTAGCCTATTGAAGGCTTTAGATAAGAAAACAACAAATTCTTATTGGTTTGATTCTGCAACCTCAAATTCACTATTGGAGTATCTGAAACATTTCCCAATCACTACGGCTTTGAATTATGATGGTGTAGAAGTAAGTGAAAACGAGTTCTGCATTCCATGTGAAAATGCAGCCACTCCTATGCCTCTGCTATATCAAAGTGGATATCTCACCATTGCATCCTACGACCCATTGGTTCAGGAGTATGTCCTGAAAATTCCTAATAGCGAAGTACGCAAAGGACTCATTGACTGCTTGATGCCTATCATCCTGAAACGCACGGTAGCAGACAACAACTGCGTGGTAAGAGATATGGCCAAAGCCTTATTCAAAAGCAATCTTTCTGATGCGCTCACCGCTCTTCGCTCTTACATAGCCAAAATACCGTACGATGTAATTACAAAAGAGCAATGGGAAGATAAGGAGAGCCGCGAATCGTTCTATCAGCTGCTTCTCTATATGGCATTCTCAATGCTCAATGCCACGGTCGACACCGAAGTCAAGAGCATCCTTGGTCGTGCCGATGTGGTGATCAAGACCAAGACAGACATCTTCGTTCTTGAACTGAAGGTGGATGATACCGTCGAGACTGCCTTGGCGCAGATTGACAGCAAGGGGTATGCCATACCTTACGAGGCTGATGGGCGAAAGGTGACTAAATGCGGTGTCAGCATAGCAAGCGAACAACGCAATATCACCCAGTGGCGCATCATTGATGCAGAAGACAACATTATTGAGGACAAGGATTTTCGCAATATGCAGTAAATAGAGCGGCCTACAACATCGACATGTAAACAAACAGGCAACTAACCGACCTACGCTCCGCATGATATTGCATCCAAGTTTACTAATTGGGGTTCAGTTGAGTTTGGTGTCTGACACCACCAGCCTTTATCGTGATAGTTTTCTTGAGGATCTGCTTTGAGATTGTAAAGCATTGATAATCTATACCTCCGAAAAGCAAAAACAACCAAAAGAAACAAACTGGAAACAAAAAAATCAAAAACCATAAAATGAAAACATCCGCTTAACAGATCTTAATACGGAAAACAAACGAAATTTTCATTTTCTATCATTAGAGAAAGTCGAATCAACTCAATGACTATGAACTTTGAAAATACAAACAATGTCGTCTATCCTAGTTGTTTTCTGCCACTTCTGATTGCGTTTTTTGTTAAAACGAAGAAAAACCACCATAAAATTAATAATTTTTGACAAAAGTTGCCGATATTTGAAATAAAATAATTACTTTTGTATAGCAAAAATTATATAAAAACCATAATTCAGCGAATATAAAATGCCAGAAATAGTAAGGTTCTATGGAATAGTGATTAAGATGTTCTTCAAACCGAAGGAACACGAACCGTCACATATCCATGCAATATATAATGAGCACGTTGGACTGTTTAACATCCGTACATTCGAGATGTTTGAGGGCGACCTGCCAAAGATTGCGCAGAAACTCGTCGTTGAATGGCTTGAAGTTCACAAGGATGAACTACAGGACATGTGGGACAAACAAGTAATCTATAAACTTCCACCATTATGATACCACGCATTAAGACACTTACAGCTATGGACAACTTCCTCCTTGCTGTTGAGTTTGATGATGGCAGAAAGGTCATCTACGATGTAAAGGAAGACATTAACAACTTGCCGACATTCCGTGCATTGCAGGACGTATACGGATTATTCAAGCAGGTACAACTTGACACCTCACGTACTTGCGTTTACTGGAATGATGAGATTGACCTCGCCAGTGATAGTATATACGAATATGGTACAGTTGCTTAAAGTAATAACAACATAAAGTCTAACCATCAAATTCATTCTACAAAGCAAAAAAACGTAATCTAGATATATAAATTAAAAATAAAGTGAAATATGGGCTTATTTAGCGCATTTTGTTAAAAGTTCAAAGGTGTTAAAAGTCATACTTTTAACACCTTTTGCTTTGTATTTATATGTATATTAGCAAGTTAAGCCAAAATGTTAAATGTTAAAAGTTAATTTTTGATTTTTTGCTAATTACAAAATGAAGTAAAATGAACGCTCTTTAATCCGCCACCTTTATTTCTTTTTAGGCATATAATCCCTTGCTTCTATCAATGCATTATTTCCAAACGGATTGCTGCCAAAGCGCAGAAGGTTAGGATATGCAGCAATATACTCTGCGTCGCTTATTGCCATTCTGTCGTTCACATTCCACTTTACATGATTAACCATTGTATTGTAGACTATCTTTCGCTTTGCGTTATACAAGTCATTAGGTATTACTGAGTAACGTGAATATCCAAAATACTCGCCTTGCACGAGGCTGCGCCATGAAATCCACATAGGAAAAAGAATCTTTGAGTAATGCCCAGAACTTATCAAACGCTCCACTATGGCGATTGTCCACACGTCATATTCCTTTTCAGTACTCATCACAAGAAAAGACAAAGCGCATTGCTCATCAAAAGACGAGGCATTCTGCAGTTTATCCAACAAGAGCTTTACACGCTTCGTCTCATCCCCTCCGCTCTGAATTTCTGTCCATTGCTGCTGCACCGTTGCACACATGCTATCACACGACTCTCTATAACGATCTGCATTAGAGGCATAGCTTCCTATCTCGCTCAGCAACGGAGCAAGATATTTGTACAGAGCCTCAGTAAAAATTGTATCACCTATCTCAAAAGAGCCTTCCTCAATGGTATTAAGGGTGGTTATCATTCCCTCCGCATACTCACCCATCTCATTATCAGCACCGATCAATTTCGTCGCCTGCCTAATGCTGCCAGAATACTCGGAGAGATCAGGACATTCTTGCACGGCACCCTCTTCCTCACTCCAAGCATCAACCCTAACAAGCATCCCCAATTCAAAGTCACTCACGACATTGTTTAAGCACGCAGAGATATTGAAGATTTTTTCGGCATTAGCCAAAAAGCGATTTTCATTTCCTGCCAACTCGGGAAGAGAAATCCTAAAATCCTTATTACACACCATTCCAAGATTTTCGCCATCACTCCTTTTAGAGAACATATCTTTCTCAAGAGAGTCCACCAAATCATAACCTTCACATTGCTGCTGCATGTCAAAGCAATGAATCACATCAGACAAATCCACCGGTGTGGTATCATCTGATTCCACAAGTTTACTCTCACAAGAAAACAGCAATAACGCCAAAGAAAATACACATACAATTTTTTTCATAATTTCACCTTTTTATTTAATAATATACTATTTGAAGTTAAAGAGGAGTTAAAGGGGAGTTAAAGGGAAGTTAAAGGGACGAATGTCTGTATATGGTATCGCCACTTTTAATCCGAGAGAAGTGATAACTCCTCATCAGCTCCACTTTAACTACCCCGAAACGAGCCCCTATCCTATTCGCAGCTTGTCATTTTCGTTGACAAGCTTGCCTTCACGCACAAGCCACTCTATCGCATCATGGAATGCAGACTCCACATTAGCGCCTCGACGCGTGAATCCTAATTGCTTAGCCGCTATAAGCGTGGCGTTGTCGGCGGCAAGAGACACCTGCTGGCGCACAACCTCAATAAGAGCATTTTCTATCTCTACGAGCGGAATGTCGTTGATATCACGGCCTGAGTCCATCCTGTATCCTTCAAAAGATTCAGCATCTTCTTCTGTGAGATAGACAACCATCGAACTGCGGTCTTTTCTAACACACAGCTTTTCGGCAATGTCCTGCACCGCCTGCTGTATGGTAGGTGTCACTCTTGGCTTGCCAGTAGCTTCCGCCACCCTTCGACAAAGAAGGTTGAATGTTATTGGCTGTTCCGCCTTAACAATATCCTTGACAAGCTTCGCCGTAACATTACCGCTTGAAGATGTTCCTGTAAATCTATTGTAAGCCTTGCCAGCTGACACAACCTCCTCTATCTTCTCCTTAGAAATGTCAAACACGATAGGAGCGGATTTCTTCTCTGCCTTCTTCGATGTGCCCTTCTCATTGTTTGCGCTAATTATGCGCTCAATGACACGCTCTGGGTTGTTGTACCAATCGACAGACCACACACGCACCACACGCCATGACAGCGACTCAAGCACAGAAGGCTGCACTATCTCACGGTCACGAGTTGTCTGTGTCTGGCGATACTCTTCGCCATCAAGAAGAATGCCAAGGGAGTATGTCTCTGGATTGTCCTTATCGACTATAGCGAGGTCAACCTTGAACTGGCTTCGTCCAACACAAAGCTGAACATCGAAACCACGTTCACGAAGTGCTTCGCCAAGCTGATTCGCCACCACAGAATCCGCCTCACGGACAGTATTTACTGGGAGCGAAGGAAGAGTCTGGAACTCAGCATACTCCAAGAAATGCTTCAAGCCCTCAACACCTCTTGCCTTTGTGCGGCGAAGGTCGATATGAGAAGAGTGAAGAGTTGAGAACACCAGCATCTCATGACGCGCACGGCTGACAGCCACATTCAAGCGACGCTCGCCGCCAGAGTTGTTGAGAGGTCCGAAGTTCATGCTCACATGACCATCCTTGTCGTGGCCGTAACCCACAGAGAACAATATGACATCTCGCTCATCACCCTGCACATTCTCAAGGTTCTTCACAAATATAGGCTCGTACATCTGTTCAGCAATCTCAGCAAGCTTCTTGTCACTTTCAAGCTTGTCGGTGAGAATATCTTCAATGAGGTTCTGCTGGACAACGCTGAAAGAGATGACACCTATGCTGAACTTGCGAAGTTCGCTGTCAAGAAGACGACGCTCAATCTCAGCAACGATAGCCTCTGCCTCAGCACGGTTATTGCGCTTGCCGCCTTTGTCATAGAATCCCTTGACAGGCACATAGTTAACCTTTGTCTGCTTATCATCGATAGAAGGGAATGTGATAAGGCTGCCGTCATAATACTCATTATTGCTGAAGGCGATAAGACTCTCATGTCGGCTACGGTAATGCCAAGACAGCTGAAGTGATGGTATGGAGAGGGTGCGGCAATCTTCAAGAATGCTCTCCATGTCGTCAATATCTGCCTCATCCTCCTCAACATTACTTGAAGAGAAGAAACTTGTTGGAGGCATCTGCTTAGGGTCGCCAACAACAACAAGCGCATTTCCACGAGCTATAGCACCAACAGCCTCGCTTGTCGGCATCTGACTCGCCTCATCGAAGATGACAAGGTCGAACTTCTTCTGTCCCAAATCAATATACTGAGCCACAGACATAGGACTCATAAGCATACATGGGCATAGACGAGGCAGAAGCTCTGGTATCTGGTCAAAGAGATCGCGTATTGACAATCCTCTGCCACCATTAGATATGTTTCGGTTGAGGAGTCCCACCTCGCTGCTGTTATCAAGATTGTCTGTCAGGCGAGGAACATTTGCGGCAAGACGAGCATACAGCTCCTTCTTGCAGAGTGTCTGGAACTCTTCTGTCAATGTCTTATAATGCTTTACTTGTTCGTCAAACACCATTCCCTCGAATGTGCAAAGGTTGTCAGCCGCCGCAATCTTCTCCTTACACTTGCAGCGGAAGAACCCTTTGAAGAATGAGCCTCCTACGCTATTGACATCCTGTATAGAGCCATCCTCAAGGGCAGCGACAACTCTTTCAAGCTGCATGGCAATAAGCTGAGAGCGGAAATCACACCATTGATACCAGTCACGCAGCTTGTTCTCGTTGGAGATCCATCGCTGTATCTTCTCCTTGACTCTATCAAAGTCAATGAAGCCAAGCATGGCCTTCTCTGCATTCTGCTTCATCTCGTCACACTCTTTGACAAGCTTCTTGAACGCCAGCAACTCATCAAGCAACGCATCGACTGTTGATTTCTTGAGACTTGCCGAGAAGAACTGCATCTTCTTAACAAAAGAGTTAGACGCAAAGAAACGAGGGATAAACCATTTGCCCTTGATGGCGTTCCACTCCATAGAAAGCGCTACGGCATCCTGTGTGAGTATATCCTCACGGCAATATGACAAAATATGAGCGCGGCTGCTTTCGCATGCGCTTATCTTAGCAACTGTCGCCTTCACCACCTCCGCCTTTTCTCCATTCATCAAAGAAGCGATTGGCGCGCCAGAAAGAGCGGAAGCCTTATCGAGCGTCTCAACAAACTCAATAGTCTTGTCCATCCTCTCTCTGCCCTGAGCCCCCTGCATCTCATCGATGAGAGCAAGCAAGTGACGAAGAGAAGACATCAGCTCCGGCTGATTAGCGAGAGCTTCTTTCTTTATGATAAAATCATGCAGAGGATTATCTGCCGGCATGCCAACAAGGCTCACCAATGCAGCAAGAGGTCCTCCAAGCTTATACTCATAATCCTTGATGCTTGACGCTGTAAGCAGAGATATTGAAGCTGTCGATGCTATATCCATGGCATCCTCGGACAATGCCTCATACCTGACAATACTGTCATAGAGAGAGAATCCGTCAGCGCCCTTTGTATGAAGCGCATCAATATAATCTATGAGCGTCTTGCGCTTCTCAAAAAGTTCATCAGCAGTTGACTGGAAGTCTTTCGGTCTCTGGATATGAGCCACATTCAGCGCACTCTCCAGCTGCTGAAGGATATGCTTCTTTGTTGATTTGTTACTATGCAGCTCGAGACAGAACGGACCGAGGCCTATCTTCTCCAACCTATTCTGCACGACAGAGAGAGCCGCCATCTTTTCTGCCACAAACAGCACTCGCTTGCCCTGATAAAGGGCATTTGCTATGAGGTTTGTGATGGTCTGCGACTTACCCGTGCCTGGAGGGCCAAAGAGGATGAAGCTGTTACCCTTTCCTGCTTCATATACTGCGCTCATCTGCGATGAGTCAACCGACACAGGAATGGCCATCTCAGAAGGCTTGACCTGGCGGTCAAGGTCTGACAACTGAGTGAGCATCTCCGTCGGCTGCCATGTGAGGCATCCCTTGACAAGACTCTCTATGACAGGGTTCTGCAGCATGAGATTGCTGTTGCTATGAATATCATTCCACATAAGGAACTTGCTGAACGAAAATGTGCCAAGCAAGCATTCCTCTTCCACATTCCACCTCTTCTGATTCTTGAGGATACTGCGAAGTATGGTGAATATCATCTGCACATCCACGCCATGCTCGTCTGTAGGGAGAACAGACAGGCTGCTTGTATCGATATCATAATTCTGACGGATAAACTCCATCAGGGTTATGTTTAACGTAACGCCCTCATCGCGAGTCCTTATGTAATAATGCCCTTTCTTATACACCATCTCCACAGGAAGAAGAAGAATTGGAGCGTAACGAGGCTGCTCGCTCTTATCTGTCTCATACCAACGGAGCGTGCCTATGGCAAGAAACAGCGAATTGGCGCCTGTCTCCTCCATTGATGTGCGCGCTGCTCTGTAGATTGTCTTCAATGTTGCAGATGTCTCCCCCTCAGTCTGATAAGTGTGAAGCACATGATGTTCGATGTCGTCTGTCACAAGAGGCTGAAGATTAGTATATTGCTTAGACTGCAGCAGTCTCTCCTGGTCATTAACAGCAAAAGGCACATCAGGTTTCGCATATATGCAATACTCCTCGCCATCCTGCAGATGGTCTTCTATCTTGTCCACATTGAAAGAGATGAACTGTATCGCCTTTCGACGCAGATAGAGGTTAAGCATGGCATTACGCAGGGAGAAGTCAAGAAGCTTCCTCTCCCAAATGTCAAGCTTCGTAAGCTGACGCTGTGAAGACATGACTTTTTCAAGGTCATATCTTGTGTGATGGGGCACATCCACATTAGCATATTCATGCTCCACGCCTTCGATATCAACACTCCACGCCCCATCCTTGAAGGTACGCATCGGGAGAGGGAGGAAACGCTCTAATCTGCATCGGTGGATGTCAATAAACATATCGAAATCATCAGCCTTAGCAAGATTCTTCTCACCCTGCTGCATTGCCGCTTCAAAGGAGGTGCTTTCTGCCGTGATTAAAGTGCTTTCGATGAGCGCAATCTCTGATATGCCGTCAGCACACTTCTTTTCCAGGAATGAAGAATCATCGCCAATGCTATGTGAGTAGCTGTCCTCCACCAGCCATACACCAAGGAAGCAATGGCCTTTTGTGAGCACCAGAATAGGATTCAGCTCTATACTCTCAAGCACAGAAGCAAAAAGCAGGCTGAGCTCTATACAGTTTCCTATCTTGCCCATAAACACCTGGTCAGGCAGGGTGACCCTCTGACCTGATGACTCGAAGCTTGCAGGCATTCCACGATATACGATGCCAGCAGAATGAAGAGTCTTAAATACTGCAGCAACCTGCATGAGCACTTCGTTAGGGTTGCCCGACTGATAGCCCGTGAATGATGACGAGCCAGTCATCTCCTTGAGGTTTGCCGCCGCCTTGACAACGATCTCATTTATAACCGCCAAATTAGGCATGACAAATGAAGCAAGACATTGCGGAATGATATTCGAGCCAAGCCATTGGTCGAAGGCCGTGAGGTCGAGCGGGAAAGTTTCCGAATGAATGGTCTCACCTTTCGACGAAACAAGCACATTGAAACTTGTCACCACTTTCTCCGACAGCGAAGCCAGCTTTCCTGCATCAAGCAGCACATTAACATCCGTGATTTTTAATGTCTTTTTAGAGTCAATGGCTGCGAACATCTGCGAAGAGGTTTCCTTCAGATATTCACCACTTATCGTCAACTGCACATCTGCAAGAGGAGAATCCGACAGATTCTCTATTTCTATAACCTGAAAGATTGGTACATGATTGTGTACAAGAGAGTAGTTCGCTGTCTGGAAATAATCCACACGGAGTTTCAATGTATCATTCATCGTATGTTATAATTTGTTTTAAGTAGGTAATTCAACTTTTAGCAAGTTTGCGACTTGCTCGTTTTTGGGAGTTAAAGTGGAGCCACTTCACCTTCTATATTGCAAAGAAACATATTTTTTTTCAAATCCGCAAAAATACATAACGGAAATGACAATAAAGCGCATCAAATACCAATTTATAAAAATGCTAATGCGTATATTTGTAGCGACATATATCAACTATCGAGTCCAAATAGAGTGAACTCAATAATAAAACATTCAGAAAACAAAAACAATTAACATGAATAGAATAATGATTTTCTTGTCTGCCCTTCTATTTTCCATCTGCACATTTGCAGCTGGCGAAGGACGACTGTTTTTCATAGAACGCAGTAAAAATTCAAACATCGTTTGCTATGATGTTGTAGTAAAAAACAACACTCTCGACACATCCAAGCCACTCGATGTGTACTGGATAAAGAACGAAGAAGATGGCAAACGAGAGGGGCTGTCCTTGATTGAGCGAAAACTTGCCTACGGATACAAGGTCGTGTCAAAGGGAAACAATGAAGCAACAATAAAGCTTTCTGCTTACGACAAGCAGAGTGTAAGAATCTGCAAACAGAAAAACAAATGGGTTGCTCTCATCACAATAAAAGGCAAGGAATGCCAACTCACAAAACTCTATGTCAAGGCTAAGCCTACAAACTCTCTATCTGTCGAATATGTAGAGTTACGAGGCATATCTACGGCAACTGGCGAGGAAGTTGTAGATAGAATCAAGGAATAAATAATCAGGCGCATCCATATTGTAATGAATGCGCCTGACTTATTGTTAAGGGAGATTTATTACTTCACCAATCGGAACATTATTCGGATCCTTGAATTTGTTGACACGGATGATTGCAGCAACAGAATCCTTAGTGTTATAGAACTGCTGAGAGATACGAGTAAGGGAATCGCCCTTCTTTATCGTATAAGTCTTCGGAGCGGTTCTTTGCACCTCCTTCTTGTTTTCGCCCTGACTCGCTTTATTATCGGAGTTTGCACCCGCAGCCTGCTTTGTGTTATCTTCTGCAGCCTGGTCAGCAGCATTGGCGGCACTACTCTGCTCTCCGCCTTTTTTCTCCGCCTTAGGCTTAGTATTCTGCACCTTGTTTACCGGCGGAGTCGCTATCTTCTCTGTCTGGACTTGCTCTACAGATTCAATAGATACAGAAGTCTGATAAAGAAGATACCCTATCACTCCAAGAACAATTGCTACAAATATTGAGATAATCCACAGCGTAGAATAATCTTTCTTTGGCTTCTCCTTATTATTATTTTCCTCTGCCAACTGTCTGTCAGACAGCAGCCTTTCAAGGGCTTCTCCACCAGTCTTTTCTGCTGGCTCCTCCTGTGGCGATGGCTGAGCAGCCTCATTCAATCTTTCATCGGAAGGAGCAACAACAACGCTCTCAACAGCAGCATCAACACCGCCATCCGTGCTGTCATCAACGCTATCATCTTTATTCTCTACCTGTTCACCCTCAGCATCGTCAGAAGCATCTTGTGCTGGTTCTTCCATTTGTTCGCCAGCATCAGATAAAGGCGCATCATCTGCCGCCATCTCTTCCTCGAAGGTTGCAGGGGCTTCTATTGATGGACTTTCAGCAGGGGTGTCAGCCAACGTGTTTTCGACCTCAACAAAGTCAGTCACCCTCTCCACAATCTTAACGTCAGCAGCAGACTCCGCAACAGCAGCAATGTTTTCTGTCGCCTCCTCTATGGCAGGCAACTCAACACTCTCATCCACAACCTCAGGAGCAGAATTGCTCTCAAGGTGTTGAAGAAGAATCTCTAATCGTGTCTTCTCCATATTGGCAGCCTTTGCTGCTTCAACTGCCTTGTCAAATTTCTCCTTCGCCTCCTTATATTGCTCACGCACCTCCTCTATGCTTTCAGGAGTAGATATGAGCATATCAATTCCGAAGAGAGGATTGGCGGGAATCTCCACCCTATTTGGTTCTGGCACTTCTATGAGTTCATCAATATCTCCATTCATCAGCGACGCCTCAATTTTCGAGTCAGCCTGTGATGGCTTTGCATCCGCAGCTGCTTCAGCAGCAACATCAACACTTACCTCCTGTGCCGTATCATCTGAAGAAACAGCATCCGAAGAAACAGCATCAGCAGCCACAAGCTCTTCTTGCACAGCCAGAGAGCCTTCTGCCTCTGCTTCTTGCGCAGAAGCCACATCTTGTTCTGCCACAGGAGCATCCTTCGCAACTTCCTCATTCACAGGAGCATTCTTCTCAATGTTTTCATCCACAGGAGCAACAGCGGCAACCTCGTCCTTCTCTTCCTCTGCATTTGTACCGCCTGCATTCAAACGCTCCACAATAGAATCATCAGGGACAAACGCCACCTTCTTATAACCAGAAATAACAAATCTCTCGCCGTTTGTCACATTGATACTCTCGCGGTCTTCCACCTCGACAAGCTTGAAAGTGCCAAGTCCCTTTATCTTTATCGACTCCTCGCCCATATACAGAGCCTCAACAATGGTGTCAAAGAATGCTTTAGAGAACGTCTCTGACACTTTCTTCGACACATCTGCCTTTTGCGACAGGGAGTCAACAATATTCTGGAATGATAATTTTTCGTTCATGCCACTTTCTTTTAATTCATGTTCAATCGGTCCTTCAACGTCGCACTCATCTTGTAAGACAGGGTTGTCTTCTTTGGTACAACAATAAATGTCTTTGTTGTGGGATTGAAGATTTTTCTACGCGCCTTCTCGCGAGGTTCAAAAGTGCCAAAGCCGTGTATAGTGATTGTATCACCATTCTCTATATCATCGACAATGACATCAATAAGCTGTGCTGTCATTTCTTTAACATCACTAAGCTCAAAGTTTGTCTTCTGCGACACTTTTTCTAAGAATTCCTTGTTATTCATCTCTTGAAGTGTGTATATTAAATTTCCGTTCAAGGCGTAATCTACCAAAAAGAAAATTGTGCGATTCACTTAGATTTTGATTTCACCACTTTTCCGTAAATGTCAAAGTCATCAGAATCTGTTATCTCAACTTTATAAAAAGCTCCTCTGCGAAGAGCGCCTTCGCTAATCGGAATAAGGACTTCTGGGTCAACATCCGGTGAGTCGTACTCCGTTCTTCCCACATAGTATTCTCCTTCTGTCCTGTCGATGATGACATTCAGAATTTTTCCCACCTTCTCTGCCTGTATCTCCGCAGATATGCCCTGCTGTATGTCCATGATTTCATCAAGACGCTGCTGCTTCACCTCATCTGGCACATCATCGCTGTATTTCTTCTGCGCTGGGGTGCCCTGTTCTTCTGAGTAGGCAAAAGCCCCCATCCTGTCAAATCTCGCCCATCTCACAAACTCTTTCAGTTCGTTGAACTCCTCGTCGCCTTCGCCAGGGAAGCCCACCATAAGCGTTGTGCGAAGGCAGATGCCTGGCACCTCCTTGCGGATTCGTTCCACCAAAGCGTATGTCTCTTCTTTATTCACATGGCGCTGCATCTGAGCAAGCACTTTTGTTGATACATGCTGAAGAGCTATATCGAGATATTTGCATACATTCTTTCTCTCACGAATGACACGCAGAAGATCCCAAGGGAAATTCATCGGATAGGCATAATGGAGGCGTATCCACTTAACACCCTTTATGTCGCTTATCCTTTCAACAAGTTCACAGATGCGCTGCTCACCATAAAGGTCTAAGCCGTAATAAGTAAGTTCTTGTGCTATAATCTGAAATTCTCTCACGCCTGTGCTGACAAGATGCTCCACTTCAGCTATTATGCTCTCCATCGGACGGCTCTGATGGCGCCCTGTTATGATTGGGATAGCGCAATATGCACAATGGCGGTCGCATCCTTCAGAGATTTTCAAATATGCATAATGCTTAGGAGTTGTCAGACGGCGTTCATATTGATGGTCTTCGTGATACACCTTGCCGAGGTCGCTCACGAGTTCTGTCCAATTGAATTTTCCATAATATCCATCAACCTGCGGTATTTCCTTGCCAAGCTCTTTCATAAAACGCTGCGAAAGACAGCCCATCACATAAAGCTTCCTTATGCGTCCTTCTTCCTTCGCCTGACAGAGCTCGAGAATCATATTCACGCTCTCCTCCTGTGCGTCAGCTATAAAGCCGCAAGTGTTAACCACAACTATCTCTCCCTGCGGATTATCGCTATCATGAGTGACACGATATCCGTTGAGTTCAAGCTGACGTATCAGTCGTTCTGAATCGACAAGATTCTTAGAACATCCAAGTGTAATGATATCTACAGTATTTTTTCTCATTTATCAATATGAAAGAATTCTTGATTGTCTTTATCATCAGAGAGCCAATGCCCCTTCGACAACTACCGTTAACCAGCAACATCAATGTAAATCTGCAAGCTAAGCACTCTTTTGCTATGAAGAAATAACAATTTCGGAAGATTTGACTGGTGTGTTCGCCTATCTTTATCAAGAGTGCAGCAATGCTCCTCCTGCAATGCTCCTCCTTCAAGGCTATTCTCCAAAAAGGCTGTCCACAAAGGCTTTTCTGTTGAAAGGCTGAAGATCCTCCATCCCCTCGCCAAGCCCTATGTATCGTACAGGTATCTTGAACTGGTCACTAATGCCAATCACCACACCACCCTTTGCTGTGCCGTCAAGCTTAGTGATTGCCATAGATGTCACATCGGTAGCTTTTGTGAACTGCGCAGCCTGCTCAAAGGCATTCATGCCAGTACTGCCGTCAAGCACAAGCATCACGTCGTCAGGAGCCTCTCCGGTGACTTTTGTCACAGCGTTCTTTATCTTAGTGAGCTCATTCATCAATCCCACCTTATTGTGGAGACGCCCTGCAGTATCGATAATCACCACATCTGCGCCATTAGCCTTTGCCGAAGCCACAGAATCATAAGCCACACTTGCTGGGTCGCTGCCCATCTGCTGCTTCACAACAGGCACTCCGACTCTCTCACCCCAAATACATATCTGTTCAACAGCTGCAGCACGGAATGTATCAGCAGCACCAAGGTAAACATTGAGGCCTGCACTCTTAAACTGATAGGCAAGCTTGCCTATTGTTGTTGTCTTGCCCACTCCATTCACTCCAACGACAAGGATAACATAAGGTTTCTTGCCTGTGTCAGGAATCTGGAATCCTTCTGTGTCATCAGAATTGTTTTCTGTAAGAAGAGAGGCTATCTCTTCACGAAGTATGCCATTAAGCTCTGAAGTGCTGACATACTTGTCACGAGCCACACGCTCTTCTATGCGCTTGATGATTTCAAGAGTAGTCTCTACACCAACATCGCTTGTGATGAGCACTTCCTCGAGATTATCGAGCACATCTTCATCAACCTTTGACTTCCCTGCCACGGCACGAGCAATCTTAGCAAAGACATTTTCTTTTGTCTTCGCCAAACCGTTATCAAGAGTCTCTTTCTTCTTTTTAGAGAACAAATCAAAGAATCCCATATTTTTACCTTTATTTATTTGAACAATTTAAGATGACGCCACATAACGCTTCCTGTGTCTTCGCTATGCTGACATCAGAGGCACAGCACTTGCAATACATGCCAAATGCCTGTTGAAATTATCTGCAATGAAACTATCAGGATTTTTTCATTTCCGCCTCACTTAACAATCTGACAATATTTGGGGTACAAATTTACAGATTTTACACGAAAGCACAAAAAAAACCTCCCCAAAAATGGAGAGGTTAAAAGTTTTTACCGAGAGAAGCACCCTATAAGTTGCTTCTACGGTGACTCTTATCCTACTGAAGGCCTTTTACTTCTTGAGATAGTCCTTAACCATTTCAGCTGGAACCATCTTCTCATCGAATGCATAAGCACCAGTCTTTGGTGACTTGAACATCTTGATGACCTTAGTATAAGAACGTCCGTCCTTGTTCTGGAGTGTAGCGACTGTTTTCTTTGCCATAGTAGTTTATTATTTAATCTCCTTATGAACTGTCATTCTCTTAAGGATTGGGTTATACTTCTTGAGCTCCAAACGGTCTGGAGTGTTCTTGCGGTTCTTTGTTGTGATATAACGTGAAGTTCCTGGAAGACCGCTATCCTTCATTTCTGTGCACTCAAGAATAACTTGTACACGGTTGCCTTTAGCTTTCTTTGCCATTTTCTATTCTCCTTACTTTAATAATTAACCAATAACCTGGATATCCTTCCACTCCAAGACACCTTTCTTAACAGCCTGCTTGAGAGCTGCATCAAGGCCGATACGGTTGATGATACGCAAACCTGCTGCACTAACCTTAAGTACAATCCAGCAATCTTCCTCTACATAGTAGAATTTCTTTGTGAACAAGTTGACATTGAACTGTCTCTTTGTTCTGCGCAA
>JAKSLL010000086.1 GCA_024401215.1 Bacteroidaceae bacterium | reverse complement strand
AGCGTTGGTGAAAGTCGATGATGTCCTCAAGCGTATGGCGCTTCTTGCTGTTGTACGACTTCAGCAACGCTCGCATCTCGCTTGCCACTCGCTCAGGAGCACACGTTTCCATGCCGCCCACTTCATTTGGCAACATCTTGTATTCGCCCACACGAAACCACTCCTTCATGCTATCGCTTGTGCCAGCTTTCAGCATCTTATGCAGCTCCTTAATGATGGGTTCGCTAAGTTTGTCGCTAGCAATGTCTATGATGCGGTCAATGCAGCGGAAATGGTTTGTCGTCTCCACAATATCATCCACACGAATGCTCTCCTCAGTTACTCCAATGGTGTTCGTCTCAAAGATATAGCGTGTCTGGTCGTGGGTGAGACGTGAACCTTCCATGTGGTTGGAGTTGTAGGTCAGATCTATCTGCACTCGGTGGTAGATTCCTCCCTTCAGTCGCATAGACTTCTGTTCGCGCAGAATGTCAAGCAACGGATTCTTTATCGCCTGAGTTCTTCGCTGAGGCAATGCGGCATCAGCAGGGATGTTCCATGTCTTACCTGTGAGAAAAGCTCCTTCAATCTTTCCCAAAGAACAGTAGTTTCGGGCTGTTCGCTCCGAAATGCCATGTTTGTTTGCAAATTCGATTACTGAAATGAAATCCATCTATCGGCAAGTTTTGTTGATAAATACCGCACAAAAGTAGCAGTTTTTGCCGATACAGGCAAGAAATGCATTGAAATTCTTGTATAAAAAGCAATGATAATCAAAAAGTGTATGAAAATCATACACAAATTGTATGATTTTCTTACACTTTGTATTTTGGTGTGTTTTTCTTATACATTTATTGTATATAAGGCGTAACTTTGTGGCAGAAAAAGGCACCTATCTACTGGTGGATATACCCAGCAATCATCGTCGCTATGTTCGCCCTCATCTTCCTCACCATCATCTGGCAGATAAGCAAGGCAGCAAGCGAAAGCCCTGCAATATCTAAAAATAAATGTTAAATTTTCGCTCCGAGCCTCATTTTTTTGATGTAAATCGACACATTATCTAAAACTTTAGATTAACTTTGCTGCATCAAATTTAATTTTTTAGATAATTATGAAACGAAACAATGAGGATCGCACTCTCACACGTGCGGAGATGGAGATAATGAACATACTCTGGGATAGCAAAGAGAGCATGACAACCCATGCCATCATAGAGAAGTACCCAGAGCCAAAGCCAGCCTACTCCACTATTGCCACATTCCTGAAGATTCTGACCAACAAGCAGTTTGTGGGCAGCAAGAAGAAAGATGGGGAGAAGACATTTCTTTTCCGTCCTCTCATCACGCGCGAGGAATATACCAAGCGCACCATGAAGGAGGTGAAGAACACTTTCTTTGGCGGCAGCCTGAAGTCGCTCATATCGTTCTTTGCCAAGGAGGAGGACATGACTGACGATGAGATAAATGAGATTCTGGACATTATCAACCGTACAAAGTAACCCATTCTCAACCGCTTATGATTATCTACATCATAAAATCAGCAATAATCCTCAGCATGCTCTATAGCTGCTACTACATTCTGCTGAACAAAGAGACTTTCCACCGCTTCAACCGATTGGTGCTTGTCGGCATAATGCTGCTCTCGTTAGTCTTGCCGCTGATGAAAAACACCACAGAGCGACCTACTGCCGTCAACACCGAAATCTACACTCTTCAGACTCGGATTGTCGAACCCATCGTTGTCTCTCAGCAGCGTCACAATGCAATGAAGGTAGAGACAGCGAAGAGTGTTTCGTGGTGCGACGTCATCTGTATTATATATTATATGGGTGTAGGTATTTCTATCCTTGTTCTGGTTGTCCAGATTCTATTTCTATATAAGCAGATGCGAGTGGGACTGCGACATACCGACTCTGAGGGCAATACCGTCATACTGCAATCGGGCGAGGTGGCTCCATACAGCATCTTCCGTTTCATCGTGATGAGTGTGGAAGACTATGAGCACAACCGCACGTCAATCCTCACTCACGAGCAGGAGCATATACGACTCCACCACACCTACGACCTTATGCTGTTTGAAGCTGTTAAGGCTCTACAGTGGTTCAATCCTTTCGTGTGGTTGCTCGGCACGAACCTCAAGGCTGTTCATGAATATGAAGCTGACGAGGCTGTGATCAATCAAGGCATCGATGCAAAACAATACCAACAACTTCTCGTGACTAAGGCAGTGGGTAATCGTCTGCAGCCATTTGCCAACAACCTCCGTCGCGGTTCACTAAAAAAACGTATCATTATGATGTACCAGAAAAAATCCAAACGATGGATGATGCTCAAGGCATTGTTCGTTATCCCTGTGATTGCAATAGTTATCTTTGCATTTGCAACACCTAAGTTTGTGAATTCAAATAAGAACACCAGCGAAGTAGCCGACACCTGCGGTGAAAAGAGAGGAATATACCTTCTCACACCCGAAGAGTTTGCGAACGTGAATGAAACTCCTGAAGACAGCTTTCTTCTTGATGGGAAATACATCTCGTTCGAGAAATTCAAGAAGATTGATATGGACTCTATTGCCTATATCGGTATCTTTGTCACATCGAAAGAAGACAGAATGAAACAAATTAGCGGCGAACACAAAGGTCGCTCATTCTATGTGTTTTCTAAAAAGATGGCAGAAGAAGGTAAACTAATGAAGTATTATAATATAGACATAAGGGTCAACCGTCAGGACCGAATCATGCTTGACACCGATTATGTCAATCTCTCCGACCTGTCCGACTCCATAAAAAAACAGGTTAATTATCCAGATCGCACCATCGCTTATCTCCAAGTGAGCAAAAAGGCATCGCAGTCCACAGTCTCAGCCATCAAGGATATTCTTCGCGAAAACGGAATCCTTAATGTTATGTATTCAGTATATACTGGGGCAGAAAAGTGAGAGAATTCATGAGATATATGGACAGAACATCTATTTAGAATGACAGAAACGGAGATACATATTATCGAGGGACTGAGGCAACGAAGTCCCAAAGTGTAGCACGAGGCGCTTGAGCATTACCAAGTATCGTAATGGCCAAGTTCTGGACTGTGTGAATCAGCAGATAAAAGACGATCCCGAGCAAGCATACGTGGTAGAATTCGATGCTTACTTCAACACAAGTTATGCCAAAGACATCTTTTTGGGATACCCAAGTTCACAGTCCTATCAAGATTACTACGATGGCAAACGTGATGTGGTAAAAAAGATGAATATCAAGAGTTTCATGGATACAGAAGGTTTCTACATAATCATCAGCGTCAATCATGGCGACGAAACCTTCCCCCACGAATGGAAGACTCTGAAGTCGATGGTGAACGGTGAGATGGTATATTACAAAGATTCGCTTTAGATAGTCCTCCTGTTTTTTGCCTACTCTCAAAAAGTGTATGAAAATCATACACAAAACTGTATGATTTTCTTACACTTTGCATTTTTTGTGTATTTTTCTTATACATTTATTATATATATGGTGTAACTTTGCGACAAACAAAACAACAAGTATAGTTTAACAATTATGAAACGAACAACATTATCATTACTCTTAGTGCTCTGCGTGGTATGCGGATGGTCACAAAAGAAAGATGTAGTATGGAACAACCCAAGCGCATTGTGCAATCTTGGCTCTTCAAGTGCTACATTCTCAGTGACAAAGGTGGAACTGAAGGACGACGAAACAGTTATGCATGTTCATGCTGAGTTCATTCCGCATTATTGGATTCAGTTTGCCAGCGACTCCTTCTTGCGAACAAGCGATGGCAAGCAATACAATATTACTAACGGCAAGCCTACTAATGAAAAGGAGTCGCTCATCGAGATGGATTCGTTCTTCTGGATGGACGATAGCGGCAAGGCAGAGTTAGCATTACACTTTCAACCTGTGCCTAAGGACACAAAGGAGATTGATTTCATCGAAGGATATGGTGAGGGTGCTTTCCGCTTCTGGAACATCCACGAGAAGCGCAAGAATGTCCTCCCAAAAGAGTTGCAGAACATAAAGTATAATAATGCAGAGGTGCTGCCAGATGCCAAGATTAATAAAGGCACAGCAACTGTCAAGTTACAAATGCTTGACTACAAGCCTGAGATGAATCTGAAAGCTAAGATATACAACATTGAACCTCTGGCAAGCAGTGAATATCTTGAATTGGAAGTGCCATTCAACAATCAGGGCATCGCTGTGGCAGAGATACCATTGTACCTGGTCCGCACGGCTTTTTTCAATGTGGCAAACGTGAAAGAAACCAAGTGTCTCATTGCTCCAGACGAAACGACCGAATGCCTCATCGTGCCTGATGCAGAAGAGAAAGGCCGCTTGATTTTTAATGGTTTCATGGCTCGCACCAATACCGAGATTTATCGTGAAGGCATCAAGAAGGAAAATGCAAACCTCTTGTATGATGATCTGCAAAAATGCACAACGGGTAAGGAACGTGTCGATTGCCTTGAGCGCAGGATGCGAACAAGAATTGCAGAGATAAACAAGCGCAAGGATTTGGCAGAATCAACCAAGCAACTGTTGCGCATGGAGGAAGAGAACGATTTTGAACAATGGGCAACAGGTTTTGCTTACCAGTATTACAGGTTGTCGGCAGAGTTAGGAAAGATAACTCCAGCCAAGAACTCCGAAGAATACTCTGCCTACATGAAGGAGTTTGCAAAAATGCTCAACCTGTCCGACTGCATGCACATCTACGACTTTGAATTAGAATGCGTAACTGCTCCATACGCAACATGCTCGCCTGTGTATTGGTACATCTTCCCATACAAAAGGCTCAGCAGAAACTACCCTGCACGTGAGCTGACCTTCAACGAGAGCATCCTTGCAGCAAAATGCTTTATCAATCAGTTAGATCCTGAGGTATATGGCTTCTACATGGACAACCTCACCGACCCTGACTGCAAAGCTATTGTAGATGAGTACAATGCGGAACAGGAACGCATACGCCAGTCGCTCTCACAACAAAACAACACCTACTATCTCACTCTCGACGACATCGCTCCAGAGCAGACTCTCAGTACCATTCTCGAAAAGTACAAGGGCAAGACTGTCTTCGTGGATGTGTGGGCAACATGGTGCGGTCCTTGCCGTGCTGGTCACAAAGCCATGGCACCTGTAAAGGAAGATCTGAAGGGACAGAACATCGTGTATGTTTATATCTCAGCCCCTTCGTCTCCAGTTGCTACATGGCAGAAGATGATTCCAGAGATTCCTGGCGAGCACTACTTCCTCAACCCGAAGCAGTACAACTACATAATGAAAGAAATCTTCCATTCCGAAGGCATCCCAACCTACGGAATCTACAACCGAGAGGGCAATCAGACTTACACGAAAATCGGATTCCCTGGAGCAGAATTGATGAAAGAGGAACTTCTAAAAGCAACGAAGTAGAAGCATATTTTTCTTGCTTTTTTGTTCTAAACAATAATGAGTATCATTGATTTACACAGAATACACAAGTTTGTGTCACACAAGTTTGTGTATTCTGTGAATCTCTGTACTTACTGCTGCCGCTGACGAGGTACAGTTTTATTAACGACAGTTTTTCTTCCATAGTATAACTTCTCATCGATTTTTTTGTTTTTTTAATGTTTGAGAAGTGTCAACTTATTCAGTACACTACACACTCGAAGCTACAGAATGCCGCATTCTCTTATCGTGTATTTCGTGCTTTCCGTGTTTAAAAAGAATCAGACTATTGCCCGAGTTAATATACTTATTATTTGATACATATTGGAACATGATTAACAAAATGAATACTAAAATATAAGTATAATAGATTTTAACAAATACTTTCTATAAAATAATTTATAAATTTGTCATACACAAGACATGGGAGAATTGAAATTGTGCTATGTCTGAAGGTGAAATAAAACAATTTTAGCATAATATTAATTTTACAAAAACAATTTACTATGAGGAAAATCTTTTCTTTTTTTTATGTATTCGCTGTTTTGTCGGCAATTATGAGTTGTAACAATCCGACACCAACGAAAGTGGATGAAAACGAAGGAGCTGACAATGACAGCATTGACATCAATGACACTATACTGCATGATATTGCTTATAATGGAGAGAGAATTGATACCATCAACATAAAATTCAAGGAATACAGAAAAAGACTTCTTTTTGAATCTGACACTATTAAATATGAACATCATGAAAATTATGTATTCATTGAATGGCCAGATTCTATCGATGGTTTTGATGTGAAAAATATTCAGGCTGTTCTCCGCGACGAGTTGGAGATGGGAGATCGAAGTGTGGAAAGTTTCGTTAACTACTGGCTGAGAAATACTTTTGGTGATTGTTTTGCACCACCATACACTATTGTAAAAAAATTCAGTATTAATCCTGACACCTTGAATGAAAGTGAAAGTATGGATTATTTTTGTGGTGCCACAAAAAGTACATTAGTTGTTAAATGCGCAGGAATAGATAGAGCAAGGAAGTTCATAACATATTATATTGCTATAGAACTAATAGACGGACCAATGAATGGGCATATACATGGAAGTACTAAATATATCACATACGATTATGCTAACAATAAGGTTGTGAAATTCGATGATTTAATAAAATCTCGTAAATTAGCATCGAAAGAGTTAATGAAGCAATTCCTTGGTGTTCACATAGAAGACTACAACCTTCACTCTTACGAGAAAGTTGAAAGTAAAGGATATCTATTAGAAAGGATTACAGAGAAAGATCTGGTTACTGATGTATTCCATGTAAAGAAAGACACCTTTGTGATGGTGTTTCCTAAGTATAGCATATCTTATGGAAGTACAGGCGCTCCTGAAGTCGGATTTGATGTGACTAAAAATCCATCAATTCTTACTGAGTACGGAAAAAAACTTCTTTTAGGTAAATAACGTGACTATCAGCATTCTGATATATGATAAAGAGGTGTTTAAACACCTCTTTTTTTGTTCTTTGAATAAATTTATATAATTGAGATAGCATTTTATGAAAAGTATTCCGTACATTTGCAAATAGAACATGAGTAAAATTCTTGTTACTATTTTGTCAAAGAAAATATTTATACAATTCAAGTTTCTCAAGTGTGTCTGGAAGGCACTACAGCCTCGTAGAGGCGGTCAGTAACCGGGTACGAAGTGCCCGGTATGGCAGACTGGAGGAAAACTGTCTGGAGGGCAGTACCTCGCTCGCAGTTCAAGGTAGTGCGTTCTTTGCGAGCAAAGCGCTTCGCGATGACCAGGCACCTGAGTCGGGTGGTTCTTTGTGTCCGGCAGCATCTCCTTCGTCGATGCAACCGGTTACTAAAATACTGGCTTCCAGCCAGAACACGATTTGCTAAACTTGAATTATACAAGTTTTGCTCAGCTTGTTGTGTAGTTCACTTACTTGGATTTTTTAACTAACAAATATCATAAAAATGAAGAAAATACTTTTACCATTTATCGCCTCTGCCCTACTCTGTGCATCATGCGGCAATAAGTCTGAAGCGACAGGTGATGCAGAAACAGACAGTATCGAAGCATCTGCAGTTGCTGACGAGGATGAAACATTTGAAGAAGAAGAGCCTTTCTCTTTGGAATTTAAGAAATACTCAAAATATTTGCTGTATAAGGCTGATTCTAAGAAAGATCTCTATCATGAAAATACGATATCTATTGAATGGCCTGTGTCTGGCGAAGGTTTAGATGTTGAGCTTTTGCAGGAGAAACTTCGTAAAGCCTTTGGCATCGATGATAAGAACATTGAAAAATATGTCGAAAATTGGGTGAAGAACACTTTTTCTGAAAGCTCTGCCGATTCTTACTCAATTGTGAAAGAGCGCTTGCCAGAGAGTAATGATGATTCTGAAGATACTGAAGAGGAAGACGAAGATGGTGGTTTTCCAATGTATGACACAAGTTGTGATTTGGACATAAATTATCTTGGTGTTGACAAAAACAAGAAGACATTAACTTTCTGTTGTCATGATGTAATGAATAACGGATGTGGCATGGGATCATGTATTTATATGTCTAACAACTATGTAGTGTATGATTACGAAAAAGGTAAAATCGTTAAAATTGATGATATTATAGCAAATAGAAGTTTAGCAGCTAAAGCGTTGAAGAAGCAGGCTATCTTCTCTGACCAATATGGCGGTCTTGAAGGGCTGGCAAATATAGATGATATACCAGACAATTTCTATTTTGAAGGAGATACACTCGTTTCTGTTTTCGGTAAATATGAAATCTCTTATGGAGCAGACGGCTCTCCTGAACTTGGTTTTGATGTGAGAAAAGTACCTAATATTCTTACAGAATATGGAAAGAAACTTTTGAAGATTCAGTAAGATGGTCTGAATTATACATGACAATGACAGGTTACGCTTCGCGCACAAAGAGAAAAATAGGCTTCACTTGATGTGGAAGTTAAAGAAGTTAAGGAATTTAAAGACGATACCAATAGCGACAGTAACGTCTTTAACTCCTTTAACTTCCTTATCATGCTAAACTTAGGGCATATTTTTCTTCTATGCGCGAAGCGTAAATCTTCTGTCTGACAGGTAAAAAAATGCCGTGCTTGAAATTCAAGCGCGGCATTTTATTGTAATTTTTGCAAGTTATACTTATCTGTAATGAGCGTGATTAGAGAATAGTCTTAACAGCTTCGAGCATACCCTTTTCCTGGATGAGGTCGAGATCCATCTTTACGAGCTCTGTCAAACCAGGTACAGTAACATTGAGGTTCTCCTTCCATATATTCTCTGCAGCAAGCACACCTTCAGCAACCTTCTGAGTATCACCTGTTGCCCAGAGATCCTTAAGAAGCTGCATGATTTCTGGTGCATCGTTTGGCTCGATAGGAGCGCCGTCTGCACGAGTGCCACCCTTATAATATGTGATGATGGCAGCAAGTCCGAACACAAGGCCTTGTGGAAGTTCACCCTTACGTTCAAGATAAACCTTCACACCAGGTAGGTCGCGAGTCTCATACTTAGGGAATGAGTTAAGCATGATTGATGTCACCTGATGGTCAACATAAGGGTTATTGAAACGCTCAAGTACATCGCTTGCGAACTTCTTCAACTCATCCATAGGAAGGTTGAGAGTCTGCATGAGTTCGTCAAACTGCACTTTGTGGATGTACTCGCCAACGACCTTGTGGTTGCATGCATCACGCACGATATTGATGCCACTGAGATATGCAACAGGCGAAAGTACAGTATGAGGACCATTGAGAAGTGTCACCTTACGCTCATGGTAAGGTTTCTCTGATGGTGCGATAAGAACATTCAAGCCTGCTTTCTCTGCTGGGAATTCCTTCTTGAGCTGAGCGATGCTCATATTCTCAGGTTTTTCAATAACCCAGAGGTGGAATGCCTCACCCTGAACGACGAGATTGTCAGCATAGCAAACTTTCTTCTGAATTTCTGCTATCTCCTTGCGTGGGAATCCTGGCACGATACGGTCAACGAGTGTTGCGCAAACATAATTATATTTAGTAAACCATGCCTTGAATTTCTCATAATCCTTGCCAAAGTCATCCTTCCAAAGCTCTATATACTTATATATACAGTCTTTGAGATGGTGGCCGTTGAGGAAGATAAGCTCACATGGCATGATGATGAGTCCCTTCTTTGGGTCGCCGCCGAAAGTCTTGAAACGACGATAGAGAAGCTGAGTGAGCTTGCCTGGATATGAAGATGCAGGAGCGTCAGATAACTTGCATGCAGGGTCGAATGCGATACCAGCCTCAGTAGTGTTTGAAATTACGAAACGAATGTCTGGCTGCTCAGCAAGTGACATGAAAGCCTGATTCTGACTGTATGGATTAAGCGCACGGCTGATGCAGTCAACTCGTGTGAGCGAATTTACCTTCTCTCCGTTGAGACGGCCCTGAAGGTTAACATGGTAAAGACAGTCCTGACCATTGAGCCAGTCAACCATTCCCTTTTCGATTGGCTGAACAACAACTACAGATGAGTTGAAGTCAGTCTTCTGATTCATGTTGTAGATAATCCAGTCGACAAAACAACGAAGGAAGTTACCTTCGCCAAACTGGATGATGCGCTCAGGAGCGTTGCTCTTAGGAGCTGTGCGTGCATTTAATGCTTTCATAGGAGTAAACTAAATTTTGAGGCAGACATTGATTACAAAAACTCTTTAACAGGTGTTTTGTACAGTCTGCTGTTTCTTATCGTTAGAATTTTCGGCAAAATTACGCCTTTTCTTGCAAAGTATCAAAATAAAATCGTACTTTTGCGACATCAACACTAAAAAACAATCTACAATGAAGAAATTTATGGATGAGAACTTCTTGCTTCAGAGTGAAACAGCACAGAAGCTCTATCATGAACACGCGGCAAAAATGCCAATTATTGACTATCACTGTCACCTCGTGCCACAGATGGTAGCAGAGAATAAGCGTTTTGAATCTATAACACAGATTTGGCTTGGAGGCGATCACTACAAATGGCGTGCTATGCGCTCTAATGGTGTGGCAGAAAGATTCTGTACAGGAAAAGACACAAGCGACTGGGAGAAGTTCGAGAAATGGGCTGAGACTGTTCCTTACACTTTCCGCAACCCTCTCTACCACTGGACACATCTTGAACTCAGGACTGCGTTCGGCATTGATAAAACTCTCAACCCAGAGAATGCGCGTGAAATCTTTGATGAGTGCAACGAGCAGATTAAGAATGACCCTAAGTTCACACCACGCGGACTTATGGCACACTATAATGTTGAGACTGTCTGCACTACTGATGACCCAGTTGACACACTCGAATACCACAAGCAGGTTGCTGCCGACCCTACAATGAAGACAAAGATGCTTCCTACATGGCGTCCTGACAAGGCTATGGCTGTGGAGAATCCTGCAAACTTCAAGGCTTATGTTGAGAAGCTTTCTGCTGCAAGCGACAAGAGCATCAGCAACTTCAACGATTATGTTGACGCAATCCAGAACCGCCACGATTTCTTTGCATCTCTCGGATGTAAGTTATCTGACCACGGTATTGAAGAGTTCTATGCAGAAGATTATACAGATGCTGAGATAAAGGCTATCTTCGACAAAGTATATGGTGGCAGCGAACTTACTCAAGACGAGATTCTAAAGTTCAAGTCTGCAATGATGTATGTCTTTGGCGTGCAGGATGCAGAAGCAGGATGGGCACAGCAGTTCCATTACGGTGCTATCCGTGACAATAACTCAAAGATGTTCAAGCTTCTTGGCGTAGATACAGGTTTTGACTCTATTGGCGAATTCAACACAGCAAAGAAATGCTCTAAGTTCCTCGATCGTCTGAATTCAGATGATAAGCTTGCAAAGACAATCCTCTACAACCTCAACCCATGCGCTAACGAAGTGCTTGCAACAATGCTCGGCAACTTCCAGGACGGCTCAATCCCAGGAAAGATTCAGTGGGGTTCAGGCTGGTGGTTCCTCGACCAGAAAGATGGTATGACAAAGCAGATGAATGCTCTCTCACTCCTTGGTCTTCTTTCTCGCTTCGTAGGTATGCTTACTGACTCTCGTTCATTCCTTTCATATCCACGTCATGAGTATTTCCGCCGCATTCTCTGTAACCTCGTTGCTACAGACATCGAGAATGGTGAAGTGCCTTACACAGGATACGAAGCTGCTCGTGTCAACCAGATGATTGAAGATATTTCTTACAATAATGCTAAGAACTACTTTAAGTTCTAATGCAAAGTAATACAAGTTTCGCTCCATTTGTGGAGTTAAAAGGTTGTTAAATGGAAGTTAAAGCGTAGTTAAAGTGACGAATGTCTTTATATTTAACTACAATCGAAGTGATAACTACTTTTTTAACTCCATTTTAACTCCTCAAAACTAGCAAGTATCAACTTGCAAGTTTAGGGACTAATTCGAGGTGTAACAAGAATTTTGATAACAGAAAATGATTGTTACACCTCTATTTTTGAAATAAAATCATTAATTACCATGAACATGAAAATATTTTTTGGAAACTTTACTTTATGTGTAATTTTAGCAGCATTTATTTCATCATGTAATTCAAACAGCAATGCTGATAATGCAGAAGAAATTGCAGAAGAAGAAACAACAACAACCGAAGCAAAAGAGATTGGTATAATACTTAGTAATGATAAGGATTTCTATACCAAAGATTTAGCATGGAAAGATTTGCACGGAAGAGTGAAAACTATCATTCATAGTCAACATTCGAAGTGTCTTATTGAATATGACTGTCTTGGAAATCTCGTAAGTTATGGAGGTTACAACAATTTTGGCATTGAAAACATACGTGAAGATAACCCTAATTTCTCCAATGTGTCATTATCTCGTGACGATGACGGATATATTGTACATGGAGGAACATGGGAAGGTTGCATTGACTGGACTTGGGAGAACGGCAGATTGATAAAGGAAAACGGCGCTGACGAGTCATATTTCTGGGAAAATGAATACGTTTATAATGATGAGGGCGACCAAATAGAAGTACGTATTACAGAAGGAAATGCTATGGACGACGAACCTGCAGAAGCTGATGTAAATAAGGTCACTATAACAAGTCGCGACGAAATCGGCAACTGGACTGCTATGACTGTAGGAACAGATGAAATGACACGAGACATAACATATTATGATAATGTGTGTCTTTTTGATGCCGAAAAAACTCCAGATGAAGAGTTAGGAAATACTGCTCTTGTTTTCTTCGGAAGTATAGGCACAGAAAGCAACTGCACACTACAAGCTATAGGCAAAGACGGTTTTTATTACCTTCGTTCTGGCCGTCGTAGCGCAGCATTTAGTGAGTATAAGGATGGAACATTAGTCATAAACGCATTTAAGAACAATACAACTGACAAGATTGGCGAGTTCAGCGGTACTTTCAATAAGAAGACTGGTAAATATGTTGGAAAGTTCACTAACAATGCAGGAAACAGTATATCTTTTAATCTCTGCCTCAAGAAGCAATAACATTATAACCTATCCAATACAATAATTGTCATGAATATTCGTTATTAAATTGAGTAGATGTATAATATTATACAAGTTTCGCTCCACTTGTTGGGGAGTAAAAGTGGAGTTAAAGTGACGTTTTCCATGTCGGACATTTGTCACTTTAACTACCCTTTAAATCTACAAAACAATCAAGTTGCAAACTTGCGAAAGCGGAATAAATTACTCAAGTTTCCCACCATTTTAAAATCTCTATAAGGCGATTGCTTTATTTATTATCAAGAATTATGAGAATTCAGAGAAATGCTTAGCAAGAGAACCTGTCATTACTGAATGAATTAGGAATGTAGAGAATTGCTACTTGCCGTAGCATGACTCAACGGACGCGAAGCTTCATCTCTAATTTCAATATAATTCAAAAACAAGCATTTGGTATAAAAATATCTGATTTGGCTACGCCGAGCTCTTCGAGGTTCTCTAAATTGGCTACGCCGAGCTGACGGTTCTTGATAAAAATAATAAAAAGGGATGGGAATGTTTAGTAAATAATTGATTTATATCTCAAAGTTGTAGGTTTATTTACAGAATCTGGGACATAAACAAATGTTCAGTTCTTTATGAACGACTACTTGCAATTTAATTTTGAACAATTCTTATGGACAATATAAAAAAAGCAAATAAAGTAATATTATTTTTGTCAATGCTGCTTTTCACACTTTGCGGATATGCTCAGCAGGTTGTGGTGAAAGGTAAGGTTATCGATGACAAAAATTCGCCTCTTGAACTTGCCCAGGTGCGTGTGCAAGGTACTGCTCAAGGCACAATCTGCAACCTTAAAGGTGAATACCGCATGACAATAGAAAGTACAGATTCTGTAGTCATTATATATTCAATGATAGGATATGAAACAAGAAAGCGAGTGCTACAGAATCCTGTTGACTCTGTAACGCTCAATGTTATGCTGCCAAATATAGGTTATGAATTGGGAGAAGTCACGGTGAACGAAATACGCAGACAGACAAATAACATGACTGATGTGAACCTGAAAGACATGAAACACATGGGTAATGCCAGCGGCGGTGGCATTGAACGCCTCATAACAAGCCAAGCAGGAGTCAGCACACATAATGAAATGTCCAACCAATATAATGTGAGAGGTGGCTCTTTTGATGAAAACTCAGTGTATATCAACGGAGTAGAAGTGTATAGGCCATTGCTTATCAGAAGCGGTCAGCAGGAAGGATTGAGTATCATAAACCCAGATATGGTGGAAAGCGTAAGTTTCTCAGCTGGTGGATTTGATGCTAAATATGGCGAGAAGATGTCATCGGTACTCGATATAAAATACAAGAAAGTCAAAGGCTTTGAGGGAAGCGTCAGCGCAAGCATGCTCGGAGCAAGTGCTTATTTTGGTGTTGGCAACGACAAATTCTCAATGACTCATTCATTACGCTATAAGACAATGAAGAATCTCCTTGGCACGATGGACACAAAAGGAGAGTATGACCCACGAGATTTTGATTATCAAACCTATATGAGCTGGATGCCAAATCAACGATGGACAATCGACCTTATAGGAGTTATCTCAACAAACAATTATGACTTCACACCAAAAGACCGTACAACGAAATTCGGAACAATGGATAATGTCAAAGAATTCAAAGTGTATTTCGACGGCAGCGAGAAAGATAAGTTTTACACATATTTTGGAGCATTCTTAGCCACACATAACTTTAATAAATACAACTCTCTGACATTTAATCTCTCCGGTTTCAAAACAGCAGAACGTGAAACTTATGATATAAACGGAGAATACTGGCTTAACAATGATGGCATGGATGAAAGCCTTGCTATAGGAACTTATCATGAACATGCCCGTAATAGACTTAATGCCAACGTGATAAGCGTAGGATTTGCAGGACAGAGCCGTTTCACCTCCCATAATCTTAAATATGGATTTCTGACAAAAATGGAGAAGGTGGATGAACGTATGAATGAATGGGAAATGCGTGACTCTGCAGGGTATTCACTACCCCACTCTATTGACCGCCTTGACCTTATATATAATATGAATTCTGTCAATCAAGAGAAGTCTAACCATATAGAAACCTACATACAAGATACATTCAGAAAGGAATATAAGGAAGGTGATCTCGTTATAAATTATGGAGCAAGAATCACCTATTGGAATTGGAATAAGGAGACGCTTTTCTCTCCTCGTGCCACAGTAGCATTCACACCTGCCAACAATGAGAATCTTACTTACCGCTTCTCTACTGGCGTTTATTACCAAACACCATTTTACAAAGAAATGCGTGATACTATAACTGTAGATGGCAATACTAGTGCTTTTTTGAATAAAAACATAAAGTCGCAGCGAAGCATACATTTCCTTCTTGGAATGGAATATAAATTCAGAGTTGATCAGCGACCATTCAAATTCACAGCAGAGGCATATTATAAAGCACTTAGCAATCTTGTTCCATACAACATTGACAATGTGCGTGTTGTGTATTATGGCGGAAATATATCAAGTGGTTATGCCACAGGTATCGATATGAAACTGTATGGCGAATATGTGCCAGGCACAGATTCGTGGGTGAGCGTAGGTCTTATGAAGACTGAAGAAAAAATCAATGATGGCAATTTTGTGCCACGCCCTACTGACCAGAGACTCAACTTAGGTGTGTTCTTCAGCGATTACTTCCCAAATACCGACAAATGGAAAATGACGATTCAAGGTCATTATGCTGGAGGTCTGCCTTTCGGTCCGCCACATACAGGACGTGAGCGTCAGGTGTTCAGAATGTCAAGTTATCGCCGTGTGGATCTTGGATTAAGTTACCGACTGTTGAATAATGAAGACAGGCATGTTAAAAAAGGTGCAGGAGCTTCATTTAAGAATGTTTGGTTTGGTATTGATGCGTTCAATATCCTCGATATTTCTAATGTAAATAGCTATTATTGGGTAACTGACATTACAAATAATCAATATGCTGTGCCTAATTACCTTACAGGACGACAAATAAATGCTCGAATTTTGTTTGAGTTTTAAAAATAATATGTAACTTTGTAATCGTAATAATTTAAACCAAAAAGAAATGGCAGGTTATTTAGTTGATGATCAGCGCAAGGTTACAACCCATAGACTGATACAGATGAAAGCAGAAGGCAAGAAGATTGCTATGCTTACATCTTACGATTACACTACAGCAAGCATCACCGATGGTGCTGGCATTGATGTCATACTCGTTGGAGATTCTGCCAGTAATGTGATGGCAGGTAACTGGACCACCCTCCCTATTACTCTTGATCAGATGATATACCACGCAAAAGCTGTTGTGCGTGGTGTTAAGCGTGCTCTTGTTATTTGCGATATGCCTTTCGGTACTTATCAGGTAAATGAGACTGAGGCTGTGAGCAATGCAATCAGAATAATGAAAGAGACGCATTGTGATGCTCTCAAGCTTGAAGGAGGCGTAGAGATTCTTCCTGCAGTAAAGAAGATACTTGATGCAGGAATCCCAATTTGCGGTCATCTTGGCCTAACACCTCAGGCTATCAATAAATTTGGCACTTATTCTGTACGAGCTAAGGAAGAGGCAGAGGCGCAGAAACTTATCAGCGATGCACATGCTCTTGAAGATGCAGGATGTTTCGCTATCGTTCTCGAGAAGATTCCTGCAAAGCTTGCAGAAAGAGTGTCTAAAGAGCTTACAATTCCAATAATAGGTATTGGTGCAGGTGCAGGATGCGACGGGCAGGTTCTTGTCATTGCCGACATGCTGGGCATGACGAAAGGATTCTCACCTAAATTCTTGCGTCGATATGCTGACCTCAACACAATAATGACTGATGCCATCGGACATTATATAGAGGATGTTAAGGAAGGTGACTTCCCTAATGAAAATGAGCAGTATTAAGCAGTAAATAAGTGTCTGTACAAAATTATTTTCATAATCAGGATAGCTTCTCATATAAGAATAATTTTGATCGAATACTTATAAAGAATACTCATATTTCTCATTTTCGTAGGTGTTTTTTAATTTGATTTCACAAAAAATTTTGTTTAACAATAAATAAACGATTCAATTATGACTATTAATGAGTACAACTTTGCCGGCAAGAAGGCAATTGTTCGTGTTGACTTCAATGTGCCTATTCAGGACGGTAAAATCACAGACATGACTCGTATCAACGGAGCTCTTCCAACTCTTAAGCTCATCCTTGAGAAGGGCGGCGCTCTTATCATTATGTCTCACATGGGTAAGCCAAAGGGTAAGGCTAAGCCAGAACTTTCTCTTAAGCAGATTGTTCCTGCAGTAAGCGAAGCTCTTGGTGTTCCTGTACAGTTCGCTGATGACTGCCAGAAGGCTGACGCTCAGGCTGCAGCTCTCAAGGCTGGTGAAGTTCTCCTCCTCGAAAACCTCCGCTACTATCCTGAAGAGGAAGGCAAGCCAGTAGGTATCGAGAAGACAGACCCTGCATACGACGAGGCAAAGAAGGCAATGAAGGCAAGCCAGAAGGAGTTCGCTAAGAAGCTCGCTTCATACGCTGACTGCTGGGTAATGGATGCATTCGGTAC